>NZ_NEXU01000012.1:0-1295 GCF_002224105.1 Psychrobacter sp. DAB_AL32B
CTGCACTGGCCTCAGGGGGTGGCAATGCAGCCGCCCTACAAGCCGAAGTTGATCGCAGACAAGCCGCCCTTGAAGCCGCCAATGCCCAAACCATTGCTGCTCAGCAAGCACAGGCCGCCGCTACTGCTCAAGCTGCCGCCCAAGTAACCGCTGCTCAGCAAGCTGCTCAAGCTGCCAAAGACGCCTTAGCCGCTGCCACCATTAAGAACGCCCCTGAATCGAAGAAGAGTGGTGCTCAGTCATTGAGTATCGATCCATCATCTGCTGGCCTACCTAACGCCTTTACCGCTACTAGCCGTGACTTTAACGCCACCAGTAACAGCGTTGAAGCCCGAGCAGACACTGCATCAGGTGGTCTATTACCAATCGTCAACGTAACCACCTCTGGCGCAGATGATACCAACTTACAAGGCGGTTTTAAATCGCACAATGATAGCACTGATATTACAACCGCCCTTGGTGTTTTACCGCTGACTTATACCTCAACCTATAAAGACTTTGGCGATGACATGCGCATCGGTCACATCGACGGTGCAGCAGCCCTTGGCATAAACCAACTCCCAGTAAACGGTGTCGCTGTGGTTGGTAATGCCACTCAAGCGGCGAACGTTCCGACTGAAGGCAAAGTCAACTATAGTGGCGATGCAACCTACCGCAAACTGGGTTTAGATCAAGCCATTGAATTTGGCTCCTCAGCATTCACCGCAGACTTTGTTGCGAAAAACCTAAAAGGTGATTTGGCATTCACTAAAGCCGGTAAGATTGGTATTAACGCTGACATTAACGGCAATCAATTCTCAGGTACTGCTGCTAATAATGCAGGCTATACAACCGAAGGTGGATTCTTTGGTGGTGATGCCCAATACCTAGGCGGTGTATATGAAGGTAATGGCGCTCAAGGTACTTATGGTGCAAAGAGTGACAAACAAACGACCGCAGAGCAAGCCGCTATTAAAGCCCAAGCGGATGCTGATAAAGCCAGTGCTGCCTTAGCAGCCGTACAAGCTGCTGCTGATAAAGCCACCGCTGCCGCTGCTAAAGCCCAAGCCGATGCTGTCAAAGCCCAAGCTGCTTTAGAAGCAGCAGAAGCTGCCTTAGCCAATGCCGGAACCGGTGATGGGGGTCTGGCTGCTGCATTGGCTCGCGCCGAAGCTGCTGAAGCTGCTGAAGCCGCGGCTTTAACCGCTGCAACAACTGCAGAAGCTGCTAAAGATGCCGCATTGAAAGCTCAAGCCGCCGCGGAAGGTGCTGCAGAAGCTGCGAGAATTGCGGCAACTAAAGCCATTGGTGATGCT
>NZ_NEXU01000013.1:0-3517 GCF_002224105.1 Psychrobacter sp. DAB_AL32B
AAAGTTGAAGCGGATAAGAAAGTAGCAGAAGCAAACCAACAAGCAGCAGATGCTAAAGCGCAAGCTGCTAAAGCTGAAACTGATGCTGATGAAGCCAAACAAGCGAAATTAGATGCCGAAGCTAGAGCACAAGCGGCAGAAGAGGCTCTTGAAGCTGCACAGCAGTTACCATCAGCACCAACTAATCCAGTCATGGCGGCAAATACCATTATCTCTGGTTTCCAGAATAGTAGCGTTGGTAGTGATAATAGTGCTATAAGCACTAATTCTTCTAGCAATTACGATACGCTGACTACAAAGCTAAACGAAACGGGAACGAGTCGCTTCGATGATCCTCTTGAGCTGAGTCTAAGAGATTCTACTGACTTAGACTATGAGGGTGGCTTCAAAAAGAGTACTCTCAAGTCTCTCAAGCCGGGTAGTAGTCTTAGAACTTTGAAATATACGTCTACCTACAAAAACTTCGACGATCAAATGCAAATCGGTCATATTCATGGTGATTACAAGACTTCTAACAATGGTTTCCGTCTAGACTTAGTATCAAGCGTCAATATACAAGGTAATAGTACTGCTGCTGATGATATGCAGTATATGAAGGATCTATCACAGTATAATATCGCAAATAAGCTTAACGATGGCAAAGTCGCTTATAACGGTGTGGCTAGCTACATAGGTAATAGTGAGGCTGAAATTATTGGTCACGATCCAATCATAGGTACCTCAGAGTTCAAGGTTGACTTTGTCGATAGTCAAGTTGATGGCACGCTATCATTTGATGGCTCTAACGTCAGTGATAAGAAAATAAAGGCTGAGATCACTGGTAACACCTTTTCAGGTAACTGGAATGGCGTTGATACTAAAGGCGGATTCTACGGAGAAGATGCCAAGCTTTTAGGCGGTGTCTATCAAGTCTCTGGTGGTAAAGGCACTTATGGTGCATCTAAAGTAGATCCTACAGTTGAGGTAATACCAGATCCTACTGAG
Source organism: Psychrobacter sp. DAB_AL32B (assembly GCF_002224105.1). Classification (NCBI taxonomy): domain Bacteria; kingdom Pseudomonadati; phylum Pseudomonadota; class Gammaproteobacteria; order Moraxellales; family Moraxellaceae; genus Psychrobacter; species Psychrobacter sp. DAB_AL32B. The sequence continues at coordinate 985 of NZ_NEXU01000013.1, forward strand.
TCGAAAATGACTGGCTTCCAATCGACTGCACTGAGTAGTAAAGAGAAAACGTTACCATTTGGCCAAGGTCAGCTTGATAATGCTATCGGCTATGTTGAAATTCGCGACGATAAATCTGCTTGGACTGAACTGAAAACGGAGAATGGTTCTGAAGTACCAGTAGATAATCGTAAAGGTGATAACTTCAAGAGCTTCAACACGGGTGTCGTTCGTGCAGACATGGTCAAGCCCGATTCTGTGTTAAAACCTATTGAAGTGTCGTTGACGAATGCAAGTGGGGAAATCAAGGTAGATGCAGGAAAGGGTAATTTCAATCCAACTTATAAATATAAGGCTGTTTATGAGAATTTTGATTCACAGATGCAGGTCGGTCATGTTTATGGTAACTTCGATTCAGCTGCAGGCGACGTCTCACGTGCAGCCAATGTTTATGTACAAGGGTATCTGACTGCTCAAGCAGGTATAGATAAACTCAAACAAGTGAATGATGGTAAGGCACAATATAATGGTGTAGCAACTTATATTGAGAACATTCATTTGGCTGACAATGCCTCTACAGCACCTGTGAATGGTACTTCTGCTTTCAATGTTGATTTTGTGAATGGCTCAGTCGATGGCACATTATCTTTTGCGGCGGGTGGCTACAAGTATATGCCTGCTGGTAACCAAATCAATATTAATGCAGACATCACTGGTAATACCTTTGCTGGTAATGCCAATGGCATTGATACCGCTGGTGGCTTCTATGGTCCTGATGCAAAATTCCTAGGCGGTATCTACCAAGATGCATCAGGGCAAGGCGGTAAAGGAACGGTCGCTGGAACAGGTACTAAATTCCAAGGAACCTTTGGCGCTGAAAAGCAATAAATCGCTGTGACTGTGCAGAGTAAAGAAAAAGCGTCTTAGGGCGCTTTTTTTCTCGCTTAAATCTTCAAAGTCATTTAGGATGATTAAATTTATAAAGTAAACAAATGTACTTTGGTAAGGATACCTATGAATAATCAATATATGCGTAAACCTCTCACAGCGTCGATCTTGCTATCAATGATGGCGATTTCTCTATCAGCTATAGCAGCCGACCCAGAGTTACCAGAGATAGGACCTGAGCTTGATCAAGCTGCTGAACTTATCAAACGGCAAAACCAAACCTCAGTGGCAGATCCTACCGCACCCTCTACTGTTATCTCAGATTCAGAAGCACAAGATGCGATTAGAAGCCGCCAGCAACTTGCAGAGGCAACTGCTTACAATTTAGAAGCTTTAAAAGCCAATCCAGCCGCTTTTAGCAAATTTTTGAATGATGCATTAGCTGCGCAAGATATGGTAACTGTCAAGCAGCTACTCCCTCATTACAAAGCGTTAGAGATTAACGATCCAATGCTAATTAAGTTCGCTGATGCTTTGATATATCGCAGTGAAGCTAAAAACAAGCAAGCCATTGAAATCTATCGCGGTATGCTAGCAGAAGATCCAGATTTTCATCCCGTCCGCCTCAATATGGCAATCGCCATGCAAGCAGACAAACAGTATGCCGCTGCCAAAGAGCAGTTTTTAAAGCTACAGGCAGTTGATCTTCCGGCTCCTGTCATGGCTAGGGTTAAAAATTCATTGTCTCAGATAAATAATTCAGAAAAATGGCAGTTTAATGCCTCTGCAAGCTATGTAAGAGATAACAATATAAACGATGCGCCATCGAAGACTATTCAATCGCAGTGGGGTAATTCTGTTGAGCAAAAAACTGCCAATGGGCTTCAGGTCTCTGGTAGTGCCAATAAACGCTTTAATTTGCCCAATAATTTCTATGCCACCGTAGGTGGTAATGCGTCTTTAAAAGGCTATTGGGACCAAACCGATTATAACGATTATCTATTAACTGCCTCTGCTGGCGTTGGCTATGATGATGCAAAAAACGATGTTTCTCTGACGCCATTTGTGACCAAGCGCTACTATGATGAAGAGCCTTATAGTTTACGTAAAGGTGTAACTGTAAGCGGCTCACGCTGGGTGAAGCCAAAGTTAAAACTATCAGCAACGACTATTTTTTCTAACGAAACATTCGAGGATGATAGTAATGCAAATCGTGAAACAGACGGAAGGTTTCTAGGGTTAAATGCATTTTATATAAAGGATGCCAAAGAATATTTTTATGGCGGCTTAGGTAACTATCGAAATGATGTACCCAAATCCAGCATTATTAGTTACGATCGAAACTCTGTCAACGCCGGTTGGGGTAGGGAATGGAAGCGAGGTATCTCTACACTAACAACATTAGGATATGGCATTAAGAAATATGACGATCCTGCAGATGCATTAGCAGGTGGTACCTTGCAAGGCTATTATGTTTCTGTAGGTGGCGAACCTGGCTCAACAAGAGAAGACAAAACAGCTTCATTAGGTTTACAAGTATGGAAACGCGACTTTACTTTATTGGGACTCACACCGCGACTGGTATTCGACTACGAAACCACATCAAGTAACTTTGCTTATTATGATGATCGAGATGAACAAGCAGCAACGATCTTATTAACCAAAA
>NZ_NEXU01000014.1:0-39237 GCF_002224105.1 Psychrobacter sp. DAB_AL32B
GTAAGAATAGACCTTTTAGGAGGCTTATTAATTTCTTACACGATAGTAAAGTTATTGACTCATCGTTATTTTATAAATTGATTAGTTTAAACGAGAATCGTAATCGAATCGTACATTTGACTAACGATTACTCAAAAGAAGATATTGAAGAAATAAATATAAACTTACAGAGTATGCTTATACAGTTTAATGAATTTATTAAAAACCAGCCATAGAAAAAGAGCCACCAGATTACTCTAGCAGCTCTCTTATAAACTCAAAAACTAAGTCTAAGCTTTGATTAATCAGACCAAACTATTCACCGCATCAACGACCGCTTCGGTGGTGATACCAAACTCTTTATATAGCTCATCTGCTGGCGCTGATTCACCATAAGTGGTCATGCCGATGACTTTGCCATCAAGGCCAACGAACTTAAACCAGTAGTCTACATGCGCCGCTTCTACCGCCACACGAGCGCGGATATTGGCTGGCAATACCGCTTCACGATAGCTAGCGTCTTGCTCTACGAAAATCTCTGCACACGGCATAGAGACTACACGAACGCCAACGCCATTTTGGCTAAGTGTCTCATACGCTTGCATTGCTAGACCAACTTCTGAACCAGTCGCGATGATGATTGCTTGTAGCTCGCTCTGCTCTTTCGCAAGCACATAACCACCTTTGGTAATATTAACCACTTGCTCGCTGTCGCGTTCTTGGTGTGGCAAACTTTGACGGCTAAAAATCAATGCAGATGGGTTATTTTCTGATTTGATTGCTTCAACCCAAGCGCTGGCAGATTCAGTCGCATCACAAGGACGCCATGTACGTAGATTAGGCGTGGTACGCAAGCTGGTCAATTGCTCAACGGGCTGATGGGTTGGACCATCCTCACCTAAGCCAATAGAATCATGAGTATATACATGAATGACACGCTGCTTCATGAGCGCACCCATACGGACGGCGTTACGCGCGTATTCCATAAACATCAGGAACGTCGCTACGTAAGGGATAAAGCCACCATGTAGTGCGATACCATTAGCAATCGCGGTCATACCAAACTCACGTACACCATAATAAATATAGTTGCCAGCAGCGTCTTCTTGGATACCTTTGGCATCTTTAAATAACGTGAGGTTTGAGCCAGCAAGGTCCGCTGAACCGCCCATGAGTTCTGGTAATAATGGTTGCAAGGTATTAATTGCGTTTTGACTGGCTTTACGGCTAGCAACATCACCGCCCTGCTCTTGGGTTTGCTGAATATAGGCTTGCGCTTGCTGCTCAAAATCAGCTGGCAGGTCGCCATTTAAACGACGTAATAACTCAGTAGCAAGCTCTGGATAAGCTTTTTTATAGGCTGCAAAATTCGCATCCCAGTTCTTTTGCAACACATCGCCTTTGACTTTACCATCCCACGCTTCATAGATTTCATCATCTAATTCAAACGGTGCATGCTTCCAAGATAGCGCATCACGGGTTAAAGCGATTTCGTCATCACCAAGTGGCGCACCATGACTGGCTGCCAAACCTTGCTTGTTCGGGCTACCAGCGCCAATGGTGGTTTTGCAAATGATTAGGCTAGGTTTGGTGTTCTCTTTAATCGCCGCTTCTGTTGCTTTAGTAATTGCATCAGCATCATGACCATCAACCTTGATGACGTGCCAGCCATACGCTTCAAAGCGCGCTTGCGTATCATCCGTAAACCAACCGTCGACGTCGCCATCGATTGAGATACCGTTGTCATCATAGAAAAATACTAGCTTGCCTAATGCTAACGTGCCAGCTAATGAGCAGACTTCATGGCTAATACCTTCCATCAAGCAACCATCGCCTAAAAAAGCATAAGTATGATGATCAACGACGTTATGTCCGTCACGGTTAAACTGTGCTGCCAGTGTCTTTTCTGCAATTGCAAAACCGACGGCATTAGCAATACCTTGCCCTAGTGGACCAGTGGTCGTTTCAATACCCGGCGTATAACCAAGTTCAGGATGACCAGGAGTTTTTGAATGTAGTTGGCGGAAGCCTTTTAGGTCATCAACGCTAACGTCATAACCTGATAAATGTAGCAATGAATAAATCAGCATTGAGCCATGACCGTTTGACAATACAAAGCGATCACGGTTGTGCCAGCTTGGGTCAGCAGGATTGTGCTTTAAAAACTTGCGCCACAAAACTTCGGCAATATCAGCCATGCCCATTGGCGCACCCGGATGTCCGGAGTTGGCTTTTTGAACCGCATCAAATGACAGTACACGGATGGCATTGGCTAATTTACGTTCGCTAATTGGAGCTGGCATAGAGTGTCCTAATATTCGGATAAGAAGTATGGAGGATAAGAGGAAAACCAATTGAACAGTAGAATAAGAGCGCGATAAACACTCTTGAGAATAAGGTATTTAATTAAACGGCAATATTAACATATTTGCTATCAGCCAAGCCAAAAATGCGTTGGTAGAATGGTTTGTATTTAACAATCACTGATATCAGTTTTGTTAAATAATCAACAATAATAGATTGCTAATAATGAGCTGCGAGCCAGCATAGTGACTTACAGCTCATGCGGTAAATTTTGTTATTAAGCTAAAATCAACTCAGCACCGCCCATAAAGGGACGCAATACTTCTGGAATCGTAATGCTACCATCCGCATTTTGATGATTTTCCATAACTGCCAACAAAGTACGACCAACGGCTAATCCTGAACCATTTAACGTATGCGCCAAACTGGTTTGTTTGCCATCTTTAACCCGCGTGCCCATACGGCGTGCTTGGAAGTCACCACAGTTTGAGCAGCTAGAAATTTCACGATAAGTATCTTGGCTTGGTAACCATACTTCGATATCGTAAGTTTTTTGTGCGGCAAAACCCATATCGCCGGTGCATAATTGCACCACACGATACGGCAAATTTAATTGCTGCAATATATATTCGGCTTGCCCAGTCATGGCTTCTAGCAACTCATCTGACTGCTCAGCGCTGGCAATATTGACCATCTCAACTTTTTCAAACTGGTGCTGACGAATCAGACCGCGAGTATCACGACCGTGCGAACCGGCTTCACTACGGAAACATGGCGTATGCGCAGTGAACTTCAATGGCAGCTCTTTGATATCTAAGCGCTCGCCGCGTACCAAGTTAGTCATCGGTACTTCAGCTGTCGGAATCAGATAAAAATCTGTGCCATCATTATTGGTATGATTGGTTAATTTAAACAAATCATCTTCAAACTTTGGCAATTGACCCGTACCTTTTAAACTTTCAGAATTAACGATATAAGGAACATAGGTTTCTGTATAGCCATATTTGATAGTATGGGTATTCAGCATAAATTGAATCAAGGCGCGGTGCATCTGCGCGAGTTGCCCTTTTAAGACATTAAATCGACTACCCGTCAGCTTGGCAGCGGCTTCAAAGTCAAGCATCCCCAGCGTTTCACCAATATGAGTATGATCTTGAATCTCAAAGTCAAACTCACGTGGCGTACCCCATTTGCGCATCTCTACATTATCATCTTCTGAAGTGCCGACTGGCGTGTCTGCTGCGGGGATATTTGGTATCTGTAATGCCGCTTGATTAATACGCTCTTGTAAACTGCGCAGCTCGTCTTCGGCTGTTTTAATCTCACCGCTGACACTTTGCATTTCAGTAAGCAGCTCACTGGCATCTTCACCAGATTTTTTTAGTACGCCCACTTGTTTAGCACCTGCATTACGGCGCGACTGTAATTCTTCGGTTTTGACCTGCAGAGACTTACGGTCGGATTCAATACTTTGCCAGAACTCAATATCAAGCGTATAACCACGGCTGGCCAATTGCTGCTGTAAATCTGTCAAATCGCCGCGTAAGAGTTTTGGGTCAATCATAATAGGTGCCTGTAGCGCTAAAAGTGGATAAAAGGTTTAAAAAGAAAACAATAAATTGGCTATGACGCCGTGTTGTTCGTAAAAATATAGGATAGCCACTATGATACCAAGACCCAGCAGATTTAACCATGTTTTGGCTGTTTTTTAGTTGTTTTTTGGCTGGGTTTTCACCCATTAATCATGATTTATAATCGGTTAGTTTTAGCTTAATGATAGGCTTTAAGGTTCATAAACCCCTATAAGCAGCACCTATCTTTATTAATACCCTTAATATGGCGTCTATTAGTGAACAGACAGCCATATATGTTTCATTTAAGAGCAGTTTTCGGTAAGATAAGCGCATATCTTTATTCTATTTCCAGCCAAGTATTGCATCGCTGTTTACATTTGGCGCTTTTAATCCAACGCTTTTAATATAAGTATTTGAGAAACCTTTATGGCCCTGTACCCCTACACGCTACAACCTGTCGCCTTAAATATAACCGAGGCTGAATTTCACCAAGCACAGTATGAGCTATTTGCCAGTGCCAGTCCCTCATTTGGTCTGTCGAGTATTAAGACTAAAGAATGGGTTATTATGGCAGTTGTTGTGGTATTAGCCATTGCTGGTCTGGTTTTTTTGACCGGTTATTCGACCATTATTTTTTGGCTTATGCTAGCGTCTGTCGTTATTTATCTATTGGTTCGCACCCTTGGTTTCAAGTGGTATGTCAAAAGAGAGTTTGAAAAACAAGTCGCTGACCAAGAAATGCCAGATGAGATGCGCCAGATGAAACTGGGGGTGCAAAAGCACGGTCTAGTGATGGCAATGCCGGTCAATCAGCCTGATATGTTTAAAAGCAATCAGATGCGTGGCATGCAAATGCGTGCAGGTAACATGCAACAAGCCGTGATTCCTTGGAGCGCCGTTAAAAGTTGGGATGAGACAGATGACTATATCTTTATGATGTTTGAGATGAAGGGTCAGCAAGGTAGCCAAATCATCCCTAAGCGCCTACAAGCTCAAAAATTTCCCATCGATACCGTACGTCAGCATTTACAAGAAGTCGTTCCAGCAAAAGGTTTGAACCCTGAAAGCTTACAACCACCAGCATAAACTTGATAGCTTAGATATGAGTAGTTTTGATAAATAAATCATAGAATTAAATTTATCGAATTTAACTTATTAATAATACTTTGCTATTATAATAAGCATCAACAGATAAAGTATTAAGTACTGAAGATACAAGGCAATTAAAATAAAAAGCACTGAAATAAAAGTAGAGTGTGTAAAAACTAAGCCTATTTTAAGTATCATCAATTTATTTATAATTTTATGATGCTTAAAGACTCCTTTATACCAATTTACATAGTAATGAAGGATATGACTTGCTACACTCATAATCTTCTATATTTAGTCTTCCGTACTTAATTTATGAAATCAACACTCACATTATAAGGATAATATTATGAGTAATACTAATAATACTACTAACCAAATCGGTCTAGAAAAAGCAGATATGAGCGAAGTTATTGCCAAGCTCAATAGCTTATTATCAAGCTACCATATGTTCTATATCAACGTCCGTGGTTATCATTGGAACGTAAAAGGCGAGCATTTTTTTACCTTACATCCAAAGTTTGAAGAGCTATATACAGCCCTGCAATTACAAATTGATGAAATTGCTGAACGTATCCTAACTTTAGGCGGCACGCCATTGCATGCCTATAGCGACTTTGCTCAGCATACGAGCATTAGCGAAGACAAAAACGTTAAAGACGGCACGACTTGCGTCAACGGTGTGGTTAGTGGTCTGCAAGCGCTGATCGCAGAGCAGCGTCAAGTATCAGCGCTCGCAGTAGAAAGCGACGACCAAGGTACCGCTGATTTGGTTGATGCCTATGTGCAAGAGCAAGAAAAGCTTATTTGGATGTATAACGCCTTTTTGGGCTAATGATTCTATTGAAATCCAATAAGAATAATGATATTTAAAGCAATAAAAAAGCACCTAATATAGGTGCTTTTTTATTGGGCTTTTATTTATAAAAGCCTCTATTTTTGTATCCATTGACGCATTTTTTCACGTTCAGCAGGCGTTGCTTGTAGCCAAATCTGCATAAATTGATCCAGCGTATTGGTCGACGAACTAACGCTTGTGGTTTGATTAGTTGTAGATACTACCCCAGTATTGACATTGCTTTGAGTAGTGACAGTCGGTTGATCTAGTGCTGCAATCGCACGCTGGTTTTGTAGTTCAGCATCACCACTACCGCCAAACACTCCGCCCAGTGCTTTACCCAACCCTGAGAATAAGCTACCGTTATTGCCGCTGACACTTTGTTGACTGGCAACAACAGTATTGTTCTGTTGTATTGCCAACGTTGGACGCTCAGCATATTTCTTGGCAGCTGCATAGTCTTCTGGTTGGTTTGGCATGGTTAAGCGATAGGTTTGATTGTCTACCATTTCGGCTGCGACACTGATATTCCCTGAGCGCAAATAGTCATGCTCATCGCGGCGCAAGTTATATAGACGATCATACTTAGCCGTAATCACGTGTTTACCAGGCTGCAATGTGAATGATTTAGTTAAAGGCTGAAAGACGCTCTGTGTAAGTTCTTGGCCGTTAATCGCAGTCACTTTGATATTGTCATCAACCAGCAAAGTCACTGCTGCTTGTGACAACATCGAGACAGAGCCAGCCCCAATAAGTAAAACGCTGATAGACAGTTTTTTGAGCAAAGACGCATTTGATTTCATAAGTTTTCCAGTAATAGTAAAAGCGTTTCGGATAGAAAGATTCGTATTCTTCATGCTAGAAATCAAGTGGCATTGTATGCTGGGTATGCTGATCTTGATCGGCGGCATCATTATCTACTTGCGTCTCCTGCGCGATATCAGCAAGTTCGGCAGCAAGCGTCTGCTCATCAATAGTACGTAGTGCATCACTGATGACCGCTTTGGATATATTACTACGGCCAAGATTAGAGAACATGGGCTGAATGTAGTTTAGCACCTCCATCATTGCCCCGATACGATGCGGTCCTTCGGTAAGCAGATGATGGATAATACGCTCATCAAACTGCCAACCACGCCGACGTAAGATAGACTGCAATAATGCTTGACGGTCCGCTAGGTCATGACCAGTCGGTACTTTAAAAGCAGGTGCTTGTGCTAAACGGGTGAGCAAATCCCTCAACTGAAAAGGTAATTCAGTCGCCGGTTTATTTGAGGCAAATAGTAGCTGACGCTGTCCTTCACGGCTACGATTGATCAGATGAAATAAGGCTTCTTGCCATTGGCTACTTTGTTCAAGCACTTCTAAATCATCAATAGCAATCAGTGAAAAGTTCTCTAGTGATGACAACACATTGACATCGGTATGAATCAATTCATTCAATGACAAACAAATCGCTGATTTGTCCATCTCAATAAATGACTCACAAATAGCGGATAATAAGTGCGATTTGCCAGTAGCAGGACTGCCAAACAGGTACAGCTGACCAATCAGGCCAACATGTAGCTGCCGCACTGCATCGATAATAGACATCCAACCCGGACCAGCAAAGTCGCTAAGACTTGCATCGTGCTTAATGTCCAGATTGAGACTTAGCTGCGCTTCTGCCATGAATCATCAACTCGGTTTGCGTAGCACAATCAATAAAAAGGCTAAACGACTAATATTTTTTAAACTGGCTTTAGTAAAATTCACTTTAACCAAAGCCAACCTAGTAACGGCTAATACCGTTAATACTGCGCCTATATATAACATATTTGCAAAATGACTGACAAGTCTTTTACTCATTAAGCCCAATCAATCGTCATTTATCAAATTTACAACTGCCTTTGACGGGTTATGTAACCTATTGGCTTTGGATAGATTTTAAATTAACTTTAAATTAACTTTAAATATAGCGTCGCTCATTTTCTGTCAAATAAAGCCAACTGCTTGCGTCCTTTATAAAAATCGGTCGATTGATAATAACTATATAAATGACGGAATAAAACATTGAGAACAGCAGACACAGGCAGTGCAATCAGCATACCGACGAAGCCTAATAAACTTGCGCCCGCCAATACGGCAAAGATAACCCATAATGGTGATAGACCAATTTTGTCACCTAATAGCAGAGGCTGCAAGATGTAGCCCTCCGCGGCTTGCCCGATCAAAAATGCACCAACAATCAATGATAGATACGTCCAATTTAAGCCAAACTGGAACAGACAGGCGATAATCGCCGCAATAAAGCCGATACCAAAGCCCAAATACGGCACAAAGCTGGCAACACCGGCAACCATACCAATAATCAGTCCAAGCTCAAGCCCGATAAGCTGCAGCTGCACGGCATAAATGGCGCCTAGTAACACCATCACTAATAGCTGACCTTTAATAAAAGCCATCAGCGCACGATCACACTCTTGCGCAATCTGAATGACTGCTTTGCTATAATTAGCAGGGATTGCCATCTTCCATGTCTGTAAGCGCTGATCCCAATTAAACAAGAAATAAAAGGTCAAAATTGGTACCAATACTATGAGTCCCGCATTATTGATAAAGTTCATACTTGAGGCAAGTATTTGACTCATCATGGTACTGGCATCTTCAAACTTATAATTGGTTTGCATGTATTCAACCAATGTCTCAGAGAAACCTTTGGATTCTAACTCTGGCAAGCGTATGCGACCATGGCTAGCGAACCATTGACGAACCACTTCATTATACCAAGTTAAAACCTTGGGCAAATACTCCCATGCTGCTTGCAGCTGATGCCACAATGTCGGTATCAACCACCAAAGCAGCAGCACCATTCCCAAAGTAATCGTAGAATAAACAATAATAATCGCAATCCAGCGTTTGATATATTTTGATAAACGCTTTACCAGCGGATTAAATAAGTAAGCCAGCACAAAAGCAAAGATAAACGGTACGATAACCGGCATCATCAAATACAATAAAACCACCGCCACAACAATAGCAACGACAATAAATAAGCGTCGAAAAAAAGGGTCTATTGGTTGGTTTATCATGAAAAGTAATCCTAAGATTGTCTGATTTAAGTTAGCGGCTTGATTAAGATTGATTATATCTCTTATTAAACAATAACACTCTAATAGCAAACAGTTATTGACAATAAATTTAGCGTTCTATTATCGCAGAGTACAGTAAAAAAGCAGTCTTTTTTTGTTTCTTAGTTTTTATGTTAGTTTTATGCCAGCCTTATTATCAATCTTTATTAAATATTAGCCAAATTCGGTCAAATATAGGTCAAATAAAAGCAAGTTGCTTTGCGAGTCAGGGTCATTTTTGGGTATAATGCGCGCATTATCTACAAAATTCACACGATCGACTCGCTTTGCTACTGACTGACCTTCATTCCCTATAAAATTTGTGAGATGACCATGAGTAATAAGCCTTCTTTAAGCTACAAAGATGCTGGCGTTGATATTGATGCTGGCGATGCGTTGGTTCAACGTATTAAATCCGTGGCAAAAGCCACCTCACGCCCTGAAGTTGTGGGCGGACTTGGCGGTTTTGGAGCGCTTTGTCGTATTCCGACTGGTTATACCTCACCTTTATTGGTCTCAGGTACTGACGGCGTGGGTACCAAGCTCAAACTGGCATTACAGCTTAATCGTCATGACACGATCGGTATCGACTTGGTCGCCATGTGTGTCAATGACTTATTGGTTTGTGGTGCTGAGCCGTTATTCTTTTTAGATTACTATGCAACGGGCAAGCTTGATGTCGATGTCGCGGCTACTGTCGTCACTGGTATTGGCGAAGGCTGTAAGCTGTCAAATTGCGCGCTTATCGGTGGTGAGACCGCTGAGATGCCAGGCATGTATCAAGATGATGACTATGACTTGGCTGGATTCTGTGTGGGCGTGGTTGAAGAAGCAGAAGTTATCACTGGTGAAAATGTCGCCGAAGGTGATGTGCTAATCGCCCTTGCTTCAAGTGGTGCGCATTCGAACGGTTATTCATTGGTACGTAAAGTTATCGAAGTCAGCGGTATTGACGTGACGAGCAGCGACGAGCAGCTAGATGGTCAGTCTATCCAAGACGCGCTGATGGCCCCTACTCGCATCTATGTTAAAGCGATTAAAGCCTTACAAGATACCCTTGGTAGCTCAGCTCTACATGCAATGTCACATATCACCGGTGGTGGCTTAACGGATAACTTACCACGTGTATTGCCGGATGATTTAGCGGCTAGCATTGATACCAATAGCTGGCAGTTCTCAGAGCTGTTTACTTGGTTACAAACCCAAGGCAATATCGCGCAAAGTGAGATGTACCGTACCTTTAACTGCGGTGTTGGTTTTGTGATTGTCGTACCGAAAGATAAAGCAGATGCTGCTATAAAAACTTTAAACGATGCTGGTGAAAAAGCATGGCAATTAGGCGAAATGGTTAGCCGTGAAGCGGATGCAGTGGTGTACCGTTAATGTCAGATAGTCATGCAACTAGCCACGTAGTAGTTAATAACAAACCTTTGCGCATTGCCGTTTTGGTGTCTGGTAGTGGTAGCAACCTGCAAGTATTAATCAATGCGATGCAAGCAGCTGAACTACCGATTGAGATTGTTGGTGTCATTAGCAACCGTGAAGATGCTTATGCTATCACACGGGCAGAAGACGCTAATATTCCTGTGGCGGTGCTATCTCACGTGGCAAGTGGCAAACGCATGGGGATCAAAACCTTTGAAAGTCATACTAGTGAACAACTAAACGCTTGGCAGCCTGATTTGATTGTCTTAGCGGGGTTTATGCGCGTATTAAGTGGTTCATTTATCGATAGCGCGCCAGCGCCGATGATCAATTTGCACCCTGCTCTGCTACCTGCTTATAAAGGTCTTGATACGCACCAGCGTGCTATACAAGCTGGTGAACGTCATCATGGTTGTAGTATTCATGTGGTCACTGCTGAGCTCGATGCTGGCGCTGTTTTAACCCAAGCTCTGCTAGAAGTAAACCTGAAAGATAGTGCCGATAGTTTACAAGCACGTGTGCAAAAGCTTGAGCATCAATTGTTACCGTGGACGATATTGCTTATCGCTAAAGATGTCATCAATTTAAGCAATCAAGGTAATGAGAATAAGGCTACTTATTTACCAGCCTTACCTTTAAAACTATGGTTAGATAAGTAGACATTAAATACGGTTAATCGATTTATTAAAAAAGCAGAACAATGATTAATTGTTCTGCTTTTTTATGTCTGCTTTAATCGCTATTTTTTATAGAAAAAAACACCCCGCTACTCAGTAACGGGGTATTTAAAATGCCATAGCTAAAGAGATTTAAAATTAAGCAGGTTTTTTACCAACCACATGGACTGCTTTGATATTTACAAACTCTTTTATACCAAAGCCACCATGTTCACGGCCATAACCTGAGTCCTTAACACCGCCAAATGGCAGTCCTGGATTGACCAAATCGTAGCCATTGATATAAACCATACCGGTATCGAAGTGTTTCTTAGCCAATTCAATCGCTTTTTCTTCATCTTTAGAGAAAATAGCGCCACCTAACCCATAACGGCTATCGTTAGCAATTCGAAACGCATCGTCTTGATCTTTAGCACGAATCAGCGCCGCAACGGGACCAAATAGCTCATCTTTATAAGCGGGCTGTTCTGGGGTGATGTTCTCTAGAATAGTTGGTGGATAAAAAGCACCTGCCTTATCAGAGACTTCCCCACCTAGAGTAATGGTTGCGCCTTTTTTTACACTCTCTTGAACTTGTTTATGCAAGTTATCACGCTGCTTACTACTTGACATTGGACCCACATCAGTAGAGTCCTCCATTGGGTCGCCTACCTTGTAGCTATTGAATTTTTCAATAACAAGGTCGCGGAACTTATCATAAACACTATCGACGACGATAAAACGTTTGGCAGCAATACAAGTTTCACCATTATTGTATAAGCGTGCGTGGGCACAGGTTGCCGCGGCTAAATCTAAATCGGCATCTTCTAATACAATAAACGCATCATTAGAACCAAGCTCCATGACGGTTTTTTTCAGTACTTTAGCTGCTTGTTGTGCCACAACACGACCCGCTACGTCACTACCCGTTAATGTGACACCGCGTACTTTTTCATGTTCAATCACTTTTCCAGATTGATCATGACTGATAATTAATGCTCGGAACAAATCATTTGGTAGATCAGACTCATGCATGATTTTTTCAATCAATAAGCCTGAACCTGTGACGTTAGAGGCATGTTTAAGTAAAATACTGTTACCTGCCATTAGATTGGCAATGGTATAGCGGAATACTTGGTAGGCTGGAAAGTTCCATGGCTGGATACCATAGATAATACCGATAGGATCATAGCTAATTAAACCCTGTTTAAGGCCTTCGATATCGCGCTTATCATCAGCTAGAGCGGCTGCACCTTCACTGGCGGTAAAATCACAAATACCTTTACATAAATCAACTTCGCCTAAGCTGGCTGCTAATGTTTTGCCACGCTCTTCGGTCATCAGTTTCGCTAATTCTTCTTTATACTTCATCAACGTATCGCCAATGGAATTAATCACTTTGGCACGCTCTTCATGGCTAACCAAACGCCAGTCCGAAAACGCCTTATGCGAAGCATCGATGATTTTATTTACTTCCTCATCGCTCATATAAGTATAGTCTTTAATGTCTTTACCCGTCGTCGGGTTCACAGTGGTAATATCTGCCATGATAATTATCCTTGTTTATTTGCTTGTTCTAACATAGTTAAAATCATATTAACTAAGCACTGTTTATTATTAATTTTAATAAAAATCTCGATATTGTTGCTTACCTTAATAATGACTGCTCTGCTTATCTTTTTTCTTAATAGACAATTATCATAACAAAGCACAGGGGTTGAAATTTTACAATTTATGAAGAAGTGTGCGTAAGATGTTAAGAATGTGACTGTACTAGTATTCATCACGATGAGATCTTGAACAAAAAATCAGACAAATAAAAAACCAGCACAATGGCTGGTCTAAGAAATAATATAGTGAGTTCAGTATAAAAACGATACAGCGGAACTGAAATAGATTTTTCGCAGCCTCTGTCGGCGCAGGCACAGCAAGCCAGAAAAATTTATTCCAGTTTCGCGTAAAAATATCATGTATCTGTTTTATTTAGAATTTACTATATATATGATACGAAAAAAAGCGATTAAAATAAGTGATTAATAATCGGAATCTCTTGTGGTGGGTTCTCTTCATCATCGACGATTTGACGTGCTACATGCATGATAAGCTGGCGCAACCAGCGATGCGCCGGATGATGCTGTAATAACGGTGACCACGCCATGGTGAGCTCAAATTCAGGAATAAAAAACGGCGGCTCGACCATCATAATACTGTCGTTATTGGCCTGCATTTTTGCCACTCGAGTGGGTAAGGTTGCAACCAAATCTTTATTTGCTGCGAGCATTGCTGGCATTTGATAGTGACGGGTAAAGACACTGATTTGACGCTTCTGTCCTAAACGTTGCAGCGCTTGATCGATAGAACCTAAGCCACCAGATTTTTCTGGGTTGACACCGAACCCCACGCCCATACCAGTTTTAGAGACCCAAACGTGCTGCGCTTTAAGATAATTTTTGAGATTAAAGCGATGAGCATAAGGACTGTCAGAGGACAGTAGGCAGCTAAAGGTATCGCGCCATACCAATACTTGATGAAAACTTTGCGGGATTTCATTAAAACGGTTAATTGCTAAATCGACTCGCCCCTGCTCCATATCACGATATGAGACGTCCGATGGTGTCAAGAAATCCAAAATGACATTGGGTGCCTCTGATCGTAGCGCTTTCACCAATTTTGGTACCAAGGTAGCTTCAGCATAATCTGAGGTCATGATACGGAAAACGCGTGAGGTACTATAAGGACGGAATTCAGTACGCGGCTCCAACACTTGTGTCAAATCAGCAAGTATTTCACGGATACGTGGCTGCAGCTCAAGGGCACGTTCGGTCGGCGTCATACCTTCAGATGAGCGTACCAACAGTGGATCATTAAATAGCTTGCGCAGACGACGCAAAATATTACTCATCGCCGGCTGAGTGATGCCCAACTGCTCAGCGGCGCGCGTTACGTTTTTTTCTCGCAACAACACATCCAAATGTACCAGTAAATTTAAATCAACCCGCTGCAAATTCATATATTTGTCTCTTTACCTTACAATAAACACCATTACAAACGCGGCAGATTTTGCCCTGTTATGTGGCAAAAAATTCTCTATAACAGTATGATTTAAGGATATTTTTATGTTAATTATTTTGGAATATGCTTATTATAACTGAATTTACCCACCACAAGCCATTGTTTTACCTATACTATAACTAAATAAAATACCCAAGATAATAATCATAAACTAGATAAATCAAGGTAACCTAGCTATAGTGGCTAGCAAGCGCTTAGGGGGCAGTTGCTAAAAGTTAGACCATTAGCCTGCGTTTTAATGAATAAGCTACCCACTATATTTTATCGTATTTTTATGCAGAAATACGGATATAAAATTTACTATATAACCTTACGCAAACTTAATTTTGTGCTCTGATTTGTCTTTAAGCTTGAATCAACACCTTATATCGTTTAGGGTAATAAGCACTTTGGTAGACGAATAAGCCTTATAAAACAACCATTTACGCCTGAAATGACAGCCCAAATAATACACCGAATAATAAAAGCTGACCAAAGCGACAGGTTTTTATTGCTTTTATGACGATTTTCTTATAGTTTAGTAGAGATTGCTAACGTAAGAGGTTTAAATTCTTACCTCTGCCAGCATCTTTATATATATACGGAAGTTATTTAAATTATTTTAATTTACTAATTTATACACCACCAATGGAGAAGTTTAGATGTCAACTGCATATAAATCAGCGATCGATTTAGTACGTGAACTAAAACAAAAGCACGGTAACTGGCAGAATATCAGTGAAGTCGATGCGGCACGTATGATGTCACAAAACCGTTTCAAAACGGGCTTAGATATCGCAAAATATACTGCAAAAATCATGCGTCAAGACATGGAAGAGTATGATAACGATAGCTCACAATACACCCAATCTTTAGGTGCTTGGCATGGTTTTGTTGCACAGCAAACGATGTACGCTAAGAAAAAATACTTCGGTACGACGTCTAAAACTTACATCTACCTATCAGGTTGGATGGTTGCAGCACTTCGCTCTGAGTTTGGCCCATTACCTGACCAATCTATGCATGAGAAAACCTCAGTTGCTAAGCTAGTTGAAGAAATCTACACTTTCTTACGTCAAGCTGATGCAAAAGTATTGAACGATTACTTCCGTGAGCTAAACGCTGCTGAAGAAGCGGGTCAAGATACTGCTGCTATTTTAGAAAAAATCGAGAACTTTGATTCACACGTTGTGCCAATCATTGCTGATATCGATGCCGGTTTTGGTAACGAAGAAGCGACTTATTTACTAGCTAAACAGATCATCGAAGCGGGTGCTTGTGCACTACAAATCGAAAACCAAGTATCTGACGCTAAGCAATGTGGTCACCAAGCGGGTAAAGTTACTGTACCGCATGAAGACTATATCGCAAAAATCAACGCACTTCGTTATGCATTCCTAGAGCTTGGTGTTGAAGACGGCGTGATCGTTGCCCGCACTGACTCTGAAGGCGCATCACTAACACAAAAAATCCCAGTATCAAATGAACCAGGCGATTTGGCTTCTAAATACATCGATTTTATCGAAATGGAAGAAGTAACACTAGAAAATGCAAAAGAGAACGACAGCTTGCTTAAGCATAACGGCAAACTAGTACGTCCAGTGCGCCTACCTAACGGTCTTTACTCTTTCCGTGAAGAAACCAATATCGACCGTGTGGTACTTGACTGTGTTACTGCGCTTGAAAACGGTGCTGATCTACTATGGATCGAGACACCAACGCCAAACGTTGAACACATCAAAATGATGGTTGATCGTATTAAAGAGCAACAGCCAAAAGCCAAGCTTGTTTATAACAACAGCCCATCATTCAACTGGACGCTTAACTTCCGTAAGCAAATCATCGCTGAGTGGGAAAAAGCAGGTAAAGATATCTCTGCCTACAACAAAGATGACTTGATGAGTGCGGATTACGACGGTACTGAGCTTGATACCGCAGCTGACGAAGCAGCTAGAAACTTCCAACGTGATGCGTCACGTGAAGCGGGTGTATTCCATCACTTAATCACCCTACCGACTTATCACACTACTGCACTTAGCGTGCATGAGCTTGCTAAAGGCTACTTCGGTGAAGACGGTATGCTTGCTTATGCTGCTGGCGTACAACGTAAAGAAATCCGTGAAGGCATCGCTTGTGTCAAGCACCAAGCAATGGCTGGTTCTGACATCGGTGATGATCACAAAGAAATCTTCTCTGGTGACAACGCGCTAAAAGCTGGCGGCGGTAAAAACACAATGGATCAGTTCAAATAAGAACTAATCTATAAGCACTTTATAGCAGTAACATAAAAAGCCGCCTTACATCATGTAAGGCGGCTTTTTTATGCGTGTTCATTAGGTATTTCATTTAAGAACTTAGCTTTTAGAAGGCTTATTGTCGCCGCTATTATTATCATCTGTCTGATTCTTATCTAACTCTGATGAGTATTTACGTACATGGTTTTTATCCATCAACTCACGCTTCAGATTTGTTAGGTGTGCATCATTTTTGAATAATTTACGATAGAGGGCTTTTACCATTCTATAAACTAGATACAAAGTACCAGCAAGTACGACTAACCACCACAATTGTATTAAGCCCATTACAAAAGATCTCAGCATCTCCCAGCCATGTTTAAATGCTTGCTTCACTTGTGCACCAAAACTTGGACGCTCAGCATCTAATAGCACATCTAGATTTTGCGTGATTTCTTTATAACTGATATCCGGCTGCATAAAGGTCAAGCGGATGGTGCTGTATTTAACTTTGTCAATGATATCCATCTGCTCAAGCTTAGCCAGATCTTGCTGACGACGCGCGGCATAAGTGGCAGTGATAGCATCGACATTACTGCTTTGATCTTTATTATTCTTACTATCTAGTCGCTCTTGGCTGAGCTCACTTGCCATATCACTACCCAGCTGACTTGCCAGCTTTTCGCGATAAATATCTAAGGTGACGTCCTCAGCAGTAAATTCCTGCCCATTTAAAAAAGCCACTTGCGGTTGTAATTGTGCTAAAAACTTATTGATGTTGACACGAGGAACCCGAACCGTCATTTCAGCTTGACGAGTATAAGTGGTGATCGTAATATTTTTATCATCTTGTACAAAGGTGCGGCTATCATTTGGATGGTTGCTAATATTACTGAGCGCCACATAACCACCCTGTTGCCGCGTTAAGTTCTCAATAGCAGCGCTACTCTTGACGACGTCTTTGACTTTAAAATTTGCACTTGCCGTTATTAGCAGCTCTTTGCCAGCGATTTGAATATCCGCCACTTGGCTGCCAAGTGTTTGTTCACTGTCACCTGATAGATTATCAACACTTAAATCGTTAGAAGTAGGCTTAGCATTTGATGTGCTATCAGCTGCCACATCGGACATAATGCCATTTATCTCACTATTATCAGTAGCCTCCTCCGTTACAGACTGAACCGACTCCATATCAGCACTGCTCTCAGCATATTCAGAAGAGTCACTACAACCGCCTATTAAAATCAGTGAGCCTAATATTGTCGGCAGCACTATTGGTAGCATCAAGGTTTTAAAACTCACTACTTTGTAAGAGTCACTGGCGTCACACTCATTTTTCTCACATGGCTTTATTGTTTTAACATCCAAACCAGTTTTGCATATATCAGCTGTAGGTTTTATCATTTGATCAATCGCCTATAATCTACTTTTGTTTGATGAATTATTCTAATTATAATGATTACTTATTAAAAGTATATCTTTAATGTTTGGACTTTTTATTTATAAAAAAATCTTTACTTGTCATTAACCGATAGCTTTCATACGATGGTAGTTACTTAAACTTATTAGAGTCATTAGGAGCCGTCATGCAAGAGATAGAGCTGAAGTTTTTGGTGCCAGAGTTGCGATTAAAAGGTTTGATGCGTCAAGCGAAAGTCAAATCTTCACAGGTGACGCAAATGGCTGCTCATTATTATGATACACCTGATCAGCAGCTTGCACAGGCCGGTATTGGCTTGCGTATTCGTCGTGAGGGTAACACTTGGGTACAGACCATCAAAGCTGGCGGTGACGGTATTGCGGCGCGTTTAGAGCACAATTTGACATTGGACAATGAGCAGGTACAAGCGATGCTCGACAATAACGACCTAATGCCTGATTTAAGCACTTATAAAGACACCACTATTGCCCCAGCGTTAGCAGCTTTTAAGCTAAAAAAACTGGCTAAAAAATTGACACGGCTTTATGTAACTGATGTAGAGCGCACCACTAGGTTACTCATAGAAGCTGGCAGCAATGAAATTGATGTTAGCGATAATAGCATTGAGGTGGCATATGACCATGGAGAAATAATCCATGGTGGTGACGATACTCAGCGAGACGCCATTCAAGAGATAGAGTTTGAGCTCGTATCAGGAGATTTGGATTTTTTATTTGCGACAGCTAAAGTATGGTGTAAGCGCTATAAATTATGCTTATCCACCGTGACCAAAGCCGAACGTGGGGGCTTACTTATCAAAGGACAACACCACAGCCCTGCTACTAGCGCTAACCTTAGTGAGCTTAATATAAATAAAGACAGTAGTATGCCCGCTTTTTTACGCGCAATCGTCCATAACTGTCTATTACAAATACTACCGAACAGCAGTGCTATCGTGAGTAGTAGCACTGACCATGAACACGTTTTGCAACTGTACATCGGTATTTGCCGCTTACGTACTGCGCTAAGCGCATTTGCCAGCTTCTCTGATGAGGTCAATCCTGATTGGTTGCTCATAATCAAACAAACAGCGACTTTACTCAGCGACTATTACGATCTTAGCTATCTTGCTACCCATATTGAGCCAATGCTACAAAAGCATGGCGCACCAATGGTAGATTGGACCGCAGATGTTGAAGCTATAAAAACAACACCTATCGATGCGGTCAGCGCCAATGACTTTCAACTGACCTTGCTGGAGTTAATTGCCTTTACTATGAGTGATCCTAGCCTTGAGCCACAAGCAGATAAGATTGCCTTAGATCATCTCACAAAAACACTGTCCAAACAGCAGGCAAAGTTTCTTAAAACCGAGGAAAGACTAAATGATGTGATCAATGCTAAGCCTGATAGCCTTGACTCCACTAGCACTAATTCAACCAGCACTAATTCAAAAAACCTCAGTTTGAAAAACAATGATAAATATCAAGCGCAGCAGCAATTACATTATCAGCTTAACAACCTACGTTATATGGGTGAGCTTGCCGCACCTTTATACGGCAAAAAGAAAACCAAACGCTGGCTAAAACGCGTGGTAAAAGCGCAAAAATCACTCGGTAAACAAGTCGATATGACTTATTATCAGCAGTGCTATCAACATAAAGCACTCACTGATCTTAATGCCTTATACGGCGTGGGATGGTTTGCTGCTATTTTAAAAGATGACTCCAAACGCTTACAAAAGCAGTTAGACCGTATTGAAGATTGTGCAACGTTTTGGTAAAAATGAATAGTATAGCTTTGAATTGCTCGTATTAACCTTATGAGCTATTAAATTGGTATAAACATAAAAAAGACAGCATCATGAATATGAGCTGTCTTTTTTATGTTTTTTTACTTTATTAATAACTGATCAATCATTTAATCCAAATACTTTCATACGCTCATTAAGCGGCTGATAAGTTTTTTTACCAGCAGGTTCAAGGATATTGCCGAATGGCATTTGCGCGATTAGATCCCAATTTTTAGGAACTGAAAATGCCACTGCGACATCCTCATCAATCAGCGGATTGTAGTGCTGGAGACTCGCACCAACATCTAGCGTACGTAATTCTGTCCACATAGCATACTGATGCATTGCTGAGGTCTGATGCGCCCACAGAGGGAACTTATCAGCATATAAGGCAAAATTATCTTGCAACGATTTTGTGACTTCTTTGTCTTCATAAAACAGAACCGTGCCTGCCCCTGCTCGAAAGCTGTCCATCTTTTGTTTGCTACTTACAAAATCACCATCGCCTATTTCTTGACGCAACTTACCTTCGGCAATATCCCACACCTGTTTATGTTGCTCGCCAAATAACACGATTAGCCTAGATGACTGAGAGTTAAAGGCAGATGGTGTATGTAGCAGCACGCGCTCGGCAATATTAACAATCGCTCTTGGATCTACTGGTAAATCGTTACCTAAAGCATAGATAGTACGACGTTCATCAAAAGCTTGTTGTAGACTTACTAGACTGGATGTAGTCATTATTATTTTCCTCGTAATTATTATTAATATACTTAAGAGAGTAGGATTATATATTCTTGATAGTTAGCAACTATTTTCAAAGATTCACAATCTAGGTAAATATTGTAGCAAATAACTTAATATCGGTACGTTATTGTTAATTTTATTTTATAAATAACCTTGTAAGTGACTGTTGTAAATTCCTCTTCTATAACGGTAAGACTATTAATAAATTTTATGACGCCGCATATGATTACTGTTGTAGACTATTTATAAATATTGGTAATGTGAGCAATGTCATTAACGTCATCGATATCATAGACATCATTAATAATAGAAACGGGTGTGCCTTCATCTACCTGCGCGAACAATTCAATAATATCCTGATTGCGCATACGTACGCAGCCATGTGAGAGCGGTATACCTATAGGCTCACTGTCTGGTGTGCCATGAATATAAATATAGCGTTGATAAGTATCGCAGCCGCCTTGATGATTACTGCCTTTATTAAACCCTTCCTCAATACCGCTTAACCATAAAATGCGGCTCAATATCCAATCGCGTTCAGGATATAACGCACCAAAAGCTTCATCATATATCTCGCCAGTAGCTACACGACCAATAAATACGGCATTACTAGGCGCGCTTAAACCTATTTTTTCTGCGATCACATGTTTGCCGAGTGGCGTACAGCCACTGTCTTGTTGGCTGCCTATGCCGTTTTTAGCGGTAGATACGGTGTATTGAGCAACAACTTTTTGCTGTTTGTATAGCGTCAAAGTTTGCTGAGCAATGTTAATGACTAGCTGCGTCAAAAGGTTTCCGTTATTTATCATAGTGTTCGTCCAGCTATCATATACATCCTTACTGACAGCGTTATAAAAAATGAATGAAGTTTTCTATTATTAAGGGATTGTATCAAGACATTTGGCACCGTAATATAGGGGCACACTTTTTGATGCTAGCAGATTATGACGACTATTTCACCGGCACGTGTGTCGATGTATGATTTTCTATATCAAGATACCAAGCCTATGGTGTCATTATTGGCAGATGCCGCTCAGCTTTCACTACCGCAAGCGCGTTTAGCCATGGACGCCAGTTTGCAAGCGATCATCAGCGCCCTTCTCGCTTATCAGCAGCGCCACCAAGGACAAACTGTTAGCAAAAAACTATTTGGGCGTCATGCGGTCAAAGAGCTACGGCAGTATAACTCTATGAACTTTGCGACCCTCAATGCAACGTTATACCATCGTCATGATGCAGCCGATGCGATATTCCATGATAGTGCACGTGTGATCAAAGCCAGCGACCATATTGCCGCACAGATTGACGCGACAACGCCACAAGTGCAAATTTTACTTACCTCTCTATGCGTTATCGTGCTGCGTGAGCTGGCTATTTTAGTGGAATATAGCCAACTTGATAATGATGAAATTAATAAATGGTTTGCTTTACAACCACAGTTTTTATCCGCAGCACGTTTTGCGGCCAGCCAGCCAACGCCAGCATCTGTCGCATTAGCTGATACTAATGATGACAAAGAACTTATCTTACCAGCAAAAAACTCTTTAGAAGTAGAGTTAGAAGGTAGCTCAGAGCGGCGTTTATTAAACGCTGAGCAGCTGTCAGGTAAACCGCCCCCTTTTGATCCTTACTGGTACGAGCTGACAGCATTCCAACCCGAGCATTATGAGCCAGTGCAAGACATGCAACTGGCCACAGGGAATTATTTAAAAGTGATTGGCCGCTCATCTGAAAACATCCAGCAAGGCAAACATAATGATTTATTGGTGTTTGCAGAGATGACTGCTATCACCTTGCCACACCAGCGCTGGTTGCTACAATTGGCCAAGATTTCAGAAATATACTTGCAGCGCAATCGTTTAAGGATAACATCTGAACCTGCCAGCCCACCAAAGCCGCCGCTGGTCAGCTTAGGATTAATCGGTGGCAATAATGACAATACGCCGACAACAACCAGCGAAAAGCCGATTGAGTACGAGGCATCAATACCTCTTTGGAAGAACCCTGTTATTTTGATTATCATTCTTGTTATCGGTTTGCTTGGTGGACTAGCAACCCTCAAATACTACAAGCAAAAATCTTATAGTATCAGGCTTGCCAAAGAACAACTGTTAGAGCAGAAGCCTAGTGCGGAAGAGCGTCAGCAGCAAGATGTGGCTATCGTAATGGTAGACGAAGATGAGCCTAATGATGAAAAAGTAGAAAAACCGCTATCAAAAACTAGTATTTAAAAAGTGTATTAATAAAAATATATCAGCAATAAAAAAACAGAGGCGCTATTTATATAGCGCCTCTGTTTTTATCTCTAATTTAGCTGAAAAGCTTTCAGTTAAAAAGCTTATTTAGATAAATCGCGACCACGGCTGGCTTCAATCGCCAAGCGTAGACCATTTAAGCGAATGAAGCCTTCTGCGTCTTTTTGATCATAAGCGCCTGCATCATCTTCGAAAGTCGCAATTTTTTCATCAAATAATGAATCATCTGATTTACGTCCGACCACGCTTACTGCACCTTTATATAATTTTAAGCGTACCGTACCATTGACATACTCTTGTGATTTATCAATCAAGGCTTGCAACATCATACGCTCAGGGCTGAACCAATAGCCGTTATAGATAATCTTAGCGTAACGTGGCATCAGCTCATCTTTTAGATGCGCGGCTTCACGGTCAAGCGTCAATGATTCAATACCGCGATGCGCTTTTAGCATAATGGTACCCGCTGGCGTTTCATAACAGCCACGTGACTTCATACCAACATAACGGTTTTCAACGATATCTAAGCGTCCAATACCATGCTTACCACCAATGTCATTAAGCTTAATCATAATCTCGTATGGCTTAAGTTTTTCGCCATCGATAGCAACGATGTCGCCTTTTTCATATTCTAACTCTAGATATTGCGGCACGTCCGGTGCTTCTTCAGGGCTGACTGACCAGCGCCACATGTCGTCTTCTGCTTCAGCATACGGATCTTCTAAGATGCCGCCTTCATAAGAGATATGTAATAAGTTAGCGTCCATTGAGTAAGGAGATTTGGTCTTATTACCAGCATAGTCAATGGCAATATTATGCTCTTTAGCATATTCCATCAAGCTTTCACGGCTAGACAAATCCCATTCACGCCATGGCGCAATGGTAACTACGTCAGGAGACAAAGCAACAGCGCCAAGCTCAAAACGGACTTGGTCATTACCTTTACCAGTCGCACCATGACTGATCGCATCAGCGTTATGTTCTTTTGCAATTTCAACCAAACGCTTGGCGATTAGTGGACGCGCAATAGAAGTACCAAGTAAATACTCACCTTCATAGATAGCATTGGCGCGGAACATTGGGAATACATAATCACGGGCAAACTCTTCGCGCAAGTCTTCAATATGGATATGTTTGATACCCATTGCTTCAGCTTTGGCACGTGCAGGTTCAACTTCTTCACCTTGACCAATGTCAGCGGTGAAAGTAATCACTTCCGCATCATAGGTTTCTTGTAGCCATCTGGCGATGATTGAGGTGTCAAGACCACCTGAATATGCCAACACGATTTTATTAATAGTTTTCGGATCAAGCTGAGCCATGAATAACTCCTAATATAAGAATTTATTGTCGAATAAATTTAATGGGAAGTAAAAATACTAATGATAAGTCGAAATTAAAGAAAAATAGGTTGCCTGCTCAGTGTACATCATATTTACTACCGGCAAAAGTGGCACTGCCATTAGCTACGCGGTTTTCGCTTATATTTAGAAGCTATTTAATCAATAATTACATTTTTTACAGTAGACTTAACGCACTATCAAACCCTGATATATTAAAAAATCGCCGATAATTTATGTATAGATATCTAGCCACATATTTAGTCAAGTAGGCAAATCTGTTATGATAGCAGCACAGCAAGACTCCCTTTTACTCCCATATATGACGATATAGAGCGCGATGTTACTATGACTGATTCGATTAGAGAATTAACCATCCTTCAGCCAGATGATTGGCATATTCATTTGCGTGACGATAAAGCGTTGGCAACCACAGTCCCTCATGCAGCAGAAAGCTTTAACCGTGTTATCTGTATGCCAAATCTGGTGCCGCCTGTTAAGAATGTCGATGATGCTCATGCCTACCGTGCGCGTATCATGCAACATCTAGAAGCCAGTGATTTGACGGCTGAGCGTAAGGCTGCTTTTGATCCACGTATGACTCTGTATCTCACCGATACAACCACCGCGCAAGATATCGAGATGGCCGCAAAATCAGGTATTGTACAAGCGGTCAAACTTTATCCTGCTGGCGCCACCACCAACTCTGCCGATGGCGTCACCGACATCAACGCCTGCGTGGATATATTTGAGGCATTAGAAAAATATAATCTTCCACTGCTGCTACATGGTGAAGTGACTCACGATCATGTCGATATTTTTGACCGTGAAAAGCGCTTTTTAGACGAGGTGTTGGCACAAATTATCATAAAATTCCCAACCATGAAAATTGTGATGGAACATATCACCACCAGTGATGCAGCTGACTTTGTCTTGTCACAAGGTAACCAAATTGCCGCCACTATTACGCCGCAGCATTTGATGTTTAACCGCAATCATTTATTGCTTGGTGGTATCAAGCCACACTTTTATTGCTTGCCTATTTTAAAGCGTGAAAGCCATCAAAAAGTATTATTAGATGTGGCGACCAGTGGCAATCCAAAATTCTTTTTAGGCACTGACTCTGCTCCCCATGCGACCGATAAAAAAGAAGCTGCTTGTGGCTGTGCTGGCTGTTATAGCTCAGCGACTGCGCTACCGCTATACGCTACAGCGTTCGATAGCGTTGGTAAAATCGACAAATTAGAAGGGTTTACTAGCCGATTTGGCGCGCAATTCTACGGTCTACCCATCAATGAGAGCACTATTACTCTCATCAACGTACCTATGCAAGTGCCGACAGCCTACCCTTATTTCGATGGTAGCTCATTAACACCGCTGATGGCAGGCGAAACCTTACCTTGGTCTATTAAAGGCTAACGTTTACTAAGTATGGCCTAGCGCACTCTATTTTTATAGATTAGAGTTACCTCTATTTTATCCTACAATATCAATGCCGCCCTTTTATTAAAAGGGTACATTTATATCGTAGGATGTTTGTTTTTTAACTCAACTCTTTCATTAAATACCACAGCTCGACTGATAAAAGCGATTTAACTTGATATGACCACTCAAAACGATGCCGCCTTACCTAAAAATAATTTATCCAACAATGTAAATGACCACCTCGATGTTGCGCCAAGTATTTCTACTGAAAACACCGCAATAAAAGAACCAGCGCCCATGAGCTTAAAAGATCGTTTTCGTAAGTTTCTGCCTGTCGTCGTTGATGTTGAAACCGCAGGCTTTAACGCGCAAACCGATGCGTTATTAGAAATTGCTTGTATTCCTGTGCTACTTAATGAGCAAGGCGTATTTTATCCAGGTGAGGCTTTCAATGCGCATATCGAACCTTTTGAAGGCGCAAATCTTGAGCCAAGCGCGCTGGCTTTTACCGGTATAGATCCAAACAATCCATTACGTAAAGCGATTGCTGAAGATGAGAAAACAGCTCTACGCCGTATTTTTAAAGGTTTAAAAGAAGTACGCCGTGCTGAAGACTGCCGTCAATGTGTTTTAATTGGACATAATGCGCACTTTGATTTGGCATTTTTAAATGCCGCGGTCTTACGTACTAATAATAAAACCCACAACCCTTTTCATAACTTCTCAGTCTTTGATACCGTGACCTTGTCAGCACTCGCATTTGGACAGACGGTGCTTGCACGCGCCTGTAAAGCGGCAGGGCTTGATTTTGATGGCAATGACGCTCACTCAGCGCTATATGACACACAAAAGACTGCTGAGCTGTTTTGTCACATCCTTAACTCTTATCCTATGCTAAGCAATGCTTTGCATGTATCGGCCGTTGAAGAAGCATCGAATGAAGACACATCAAACAATAACTAAACAATAGATAGCTATTTTTAAATTATACTTATTATTAAGTATTAGAAAAAAATAATACTGACTTGTTAACTTTATGACTTATTAAATTTATAATTTTGTTATCTAGATTTTTTAATCAATACGGATATGGTTAATGCAGTAATAAGCAGGTCAACTGTCAGCCCAGCTAGTTATTGTGTATTGTCTAAGTAGAATTGATAGCTCACTTATCAATTCTTGTTTTTGTCTTTGAGGACACCCTAATATCCTATAGATGGTTTAAGTAGTTCACACTAACTTGATAGTAATTGTTATCAGGGCTTAATAGGAGGGACTTTATTATGGATCCACAACTCAAGTTATGGGGAACCATTATCGGTTATATGCTGCTTGCTTTAACCATTAGTGCTTGTACTTCATTATGGATTCGGTATCATTTAAAGAGTAATGACCTACATCCGCGGCGCGCACTCAAAAAAAGATACTTAATTTTAAAAAGACGTAGAAAAAGGCTTGACAGGAAGCTCGAACGCCATTAAAATACGCACCACTTCAGCATAAATGGTGAAAGCAGTTGAAGCGTTGTTACTAGTCCCCATCGTCTAGAGGCCTAGGACACCGCCCTTTCACGGCGGTAACGGGGGTTCGAATCCCCCTGGGGACGCCACTAACTGGCGTCACTTGTTAGCAAGTTTGCTGCAAAGCATTCAATAAGACTGATAAGCGTACCACCGAAAAGCCCCCTCATAATTTATTATGAGGGGGCTTTTTTTATGTCTATTGCTTTCTTTAAAGCTGAAGCAGCTATCGCCAATTCACTTTAAAAACGAGAACGTGTTGCTGAGATTAGTTTTTCACAGTCTCTGCCACGCTTGTAAGTAGCAAGCTAAAATAATTTATAGCAGTAACACATGATTATCAAAACACCGATTCACAGTATCGACTTTACTTGATAGCTATGCTATTTCACTTCTCAACTACTCGTAATTATCTATGCGCTTTGATTTTACTTCTAACCGTTAATTTAGCTTTCATATTTTTAGGAAAATAAAAAGCCAGCAATTTATGCTGGCTTACTTAATGAGCGAATGAACGCTGTATATCTAGAAACCCCACCAAATTTTATCTGCTAATATCAACCATAATAGTGCCAATACAATTAGCCCACCCAATACGGTCTGAATTAAGAAGAAGGCTTGGTGCTGCCCCACTACTTTTCCTAACGTCAAACCTAAGGTACTATACTTTATAGGATGGGTATCAATATCGACGTTTTCTTGCTGCTCTTCGTAATGCTGTTGCAAAATATTTAAAAACTGCTGCCATTCATTAGGCTGCCAGCTATCGGGCTTAAATGGCATAAAGGCTTTAAGCTTGGGCTCATTAACCATCCAGCGCTCAAGCGTAATAGAGCGTAATGACCAATTAGAAAAATGGCGCTCAGAAAGTACTGAAAAATCCAATATTTTTAGGTCTTTGTGGCGATCATCTACCAATAAGCGATTTTTGAGATTGGTCAATGCTTGCTCAGAACCTTCTACATATTGGAAAAAGTAGCCGTTGCCGTAGCAAAGAATACCTGTAATATTATCGACTTTATTGTGCTTAATCGCGATTTCTGCAATGTCGTTAAGCGTACTGGCATTTGAAAGCCCAGTTGCAGTAATATGGCTCAGATATACAAGCTGGCAGAGATCTGGCGTTACTGGATTGGTCGAATCATTGACCGTTGACAATCAGCTTCTCCCTATTATTAGGTAAATATAGCTAAGACAACCATACTCATTTTAGTAAAAATATAGAGACAAGACCTTAAAAAACAATCATTCGGCTTGGTATATTATTGATTTTATAAATGTTTATATTAATTGTATTAAGTTGGTTACATCATAGGTTAGTTTAGTCATCAAAGCAATATATCTTTATCTTGGGTAACAACTTATTAACTTCCAACAATGTTTTAGAAATATTCTTATTAGGGTTTTTAAATATGTTTTTAGAGAAGTTATAGAATAAAGGACTAATACTTTATCGTAGGAAGGAAAAATCTGTAGGATTACTTAGACAATATCGAACTGACTTTGGTTAGCTATAATCGATAAATTTTAAAAGAATAGAGTGGTGATGAGATGAACTTTTCAAGACCTCTAAGATGCAAAGAGCACAGCACGCGAAAGAGCCTCATGCTAGCAAAAGGCTATTGGGGGTGTATTTCTTATATATTAAGTTGACTATAATAATGATTATTGTGATTGAGCAGTAAGAATCGCTGCGAGCAATATCGCATCGTCAGGATAAGTTAGCTTAATATTTTGGCGACTGCCTGTGACTAGACGAATCGGCAATTTCAAGTATTCAAAAGCACTGGCTTCATCGGTGATAGCAAGCTTATGCTCAGAGACATAGGCCAATACTTGTTTCAATTGACCGAGTCGAAATACTTGCGGCGTTTGTGCTTGCCACATATTACTGCGATCAATCGTTTTTTGGGCATAAGCGTGCGGGATATAACGGTCGCTACAGCCATTGATAAGCTCAGCTTTAGCGCTAGGCTCCTTGCAGAGTAATGCTGTGTCAGACGATGAATACGCCTGCTTTAGAGTGTCAGCAACCGGTGTCGCTAAGATAGCACCGTAAGGCTCTAGCATCGCCACCTTAATGACTTGATCGATATCATGGCTGGGCACAGTGGGACGCGCCGCATCATGGATTACAACTAAATCCGTTGTAGCAGCGCCTGCATTGATAATCGCCTCTACTCCTGCCTGTACCGATTGCCAACGTTCAGCACCGCCAATAGCATAATAGATAGGAAGCGCAAAATTTAGTGTCTGTGCAGTGCTGTCATCTGCTGCCACGACCAATAAGCAGCTATCGATATAAGCACTATCAGCAAGTCGCGCCACACTGTGCTGTAGCAATGTTTGCCCTTGAAGCATCGTATATTGCTTGGCAATAGAGGCGCCAAAACGACTCCCACGACCAGCAGCGACAATCATAGCGTGTATATTAGGGGTGGTATTCATAACTCGGGGTTCATAAGGCGGGGTTCGTAAAATAGTATTCATGGGTTGATTCCATGACTATATAATAGTAGCTGAATAAATACTAATAAGAACAGAGGCTTAAAGTTGCGCGAAACCATCATTATTAATAACGGCTCATTGCGATGGGTGCAAAAATTAATAACGACTGTGTGTGGTTGGTGCCGTTGATACTTGTACAAAGGTTTCATTTGGCTTAATCAAGCCTAAATCTAAACGAGCATGTTCTTCTACAGCCTCAAGACCTGTCTTTAAATCATTTACGTCCGTACGCAATAAGTTATTTGCTAATACTTGGTTGTCATTTAAGCGTTGCTGCTCTTCAACCTGAGTCAGGAGCTTATTATGCTCAAATCGACCATTTTCACCCAGCCAATATTGATATTGCAGTCCTAACAGCACGGCAACGGCTAAAGCAAGTAGTATAAATTGGCTAAAGTATTTCATAAGCTGATAACGCCAAACGATATAGAGATAATAGAATAAAAACTGGCTAATCTTGCTAAGCGATATATAAGCAATTATATATCGCCCAGCGTTAGCTATAAGTTCAGCTCATTAGCCACGTAAACCGATAAACTCTTCACGGCCACGATAGCTTGCGCGTACTTGCTGCTCAATACGTAGTAGCTGATTATATTTCGCGACACGATCTGAGCGGCATAGTGAGCCGGTCTTAATTTGACCAGCAGCAGTACCAACCGCTAAATCAGCAATGGTGCTGTCTTCAGTTTCACCTGAACGATGTGAAATAATGGTTGCATAGCCATTTTTCTTCGCCAGATAAATAGCATCTAGGGTTTCTGATAAGGTGCCGATTTGGTTAAATTTAATCAAAATGGCATTGGCAATATGTTTATCAATACCTTCTTGCAAAATAGCGGGATTGGTCACAAATAAATCATCACCGACCAGCTGAACTTTATCGCCAATTTGCTCAGTCAAATATTTCCAGCCATCCCAATCTGACTCATCAAGACCGTCTTCGATAGAGATAATAGGATATTGACGTGCCAATCCTACCAGATAGTCTGAGAATCCTTGGCTATCAAAAGCTTTATTACCTTCGCCTGCTAAAATATATTTACCATCTTTATAGAACTCTGTAGCTGCGCAATCTAAGGCTAGATGAATGTCTTCACCTGCTTTATAACCGACTTGCTCAATCGCTTGCATGATAACCGTAATAGCTTCTTCATTGCTACGTAAGTTAGGAGCAAAGCCGCCTTCGTCACCTACTGAAGTACTTAAACCTTGTGATTTTAAAACAGATTTTAAGCTGTGGAAAATCTCAGTACCGGCACGTAGCGCTTCTGAAAAGCTCGTAAAACTAACCGGCTCAATCATAAACTCTTGAATATCAACCGTGTTATCCGCATGCTCGCCACCATTTAAGATGTTCATCATTGGCACAGGCATCGTCAATGAAGTCTGATTACGCAAATTGGCAATATATTGATGCAGCGGTAAGCTTTGCGACTGCGCGGCAGCTTTTGCGGCAGCAAGTGAGACCGCAAGTATGGCATTGGCACCAAGGTTATCTTTGTTGTCCGTACCATCCAACGCAATCATAGTGTCATCGATGTTCTGCTGTTCACTAACGTCCTTATCCATTAAAGCGCTACGGATTTGGCTGTTGACATTGGCAACCGCTTTTCTGACGCCTTTACCCATATAGCGATCTTTGTCACCATCACGTATCTCAACGGCCTCACGTGAGCCGGTTGATGCGCCACTTGGTACTGCGGCGCGGCCGATAGTGCCGTCCGCTAAGATAACATCGGCTTCAATCGTTGGGTTACCACGCGAGTCTAAAATCTCACGAGCGCGAATGTCTTTAATTGCGGTGACGTTGTTGGTTTCTTCAGCGTACATAATGTCTGTTAATTCCTTTGGTCATGCCAAGTTTAGGGGGTAAATAACGGCAGCTAGAATACAAAAAAGATAAAGCAAAATATCGTATAGCATATGCGCCCAAAACAGCTTTGCATATTGGTACAATCGGCTGATTTTGAGCACTATTTCTGAGCTATATTAAAGGTCTATTTAGTATATTAACAGCCGACTATAATGTTTGGCATCATAGCATATATTTTGCCAAACTTCCCTTATCTTACCCCAACTTGCGGTCATAAAATAAAACATAAATAGCAAGATTGGCAATTATCGATTTGCTCAAGTAAAGGTGATATCGCAAATACTAGACTTTTATAATTGTAAAAAAAACCTAAGCTTTCACTGGACGCTTTTTATCCGTATTAGAGTTAGATACCGTATTGTCTAGCTCAACCTCGGTTTTAAACCGCGTTAAGCGTAGCGCATTCATCAATACCGAAATGGAGCTTAGCGCCATAGCAGCAGCAGCAATCATAGGATTTAAAAAACCAAAAGCGGCAAGCGGAATACCAATGCAATTATAGATAAAGGCAAAAAACAGGTTTTGCTTGATATTGCGTAGCGTTGCTTGGGCAATTTTTTGTGCCGCATCAATATGCATGAGCGACTCACCCATCAAGCGTGCAGAGGCGCTATGCTGTGCGACATCGGTACCTTCAAACATCGCAAAGCTAGCATCAGCGGTCGCCATCGCTGGCGCGTCGTTAACACCATCCCCTGCCATAGCAACCTTATGTCCAGCCGTTTGCAATAAAGCAATTTGGCTGGCTTTGTCACGCGGGCTCATCTTACCATAAGCTTGTTCAATACCCAGTTGTCCTGCCACATGGTCGACGACAGATTGTTTATCACCGCTCATCAAAATCACATTGATGCCAGCATCTTGTAGCGCAGTAATTGCTCGTGGCGTATCCGCTTTTAAATCATCAGCTAAGGCAAAAGCACCCAGCGGCTCATCGTTAATACTAATCGCCACGGTACTAGCAATTTGCCATACTTTTGGCATCAACTTAGGTAAAGTGAGGTTAGCAAACTCTGCGGTACCGACCTTTATAACCCCAAGCCCTTCAATTTGTGCTTGTATACCCGCACCCTTTACTACGCTAATATCATTAACAGTTAATAGTGGCAAATGACGCTCTGCGGCAGCATTGATCAGCGCAGTAGCGAGCGGATGACTGGCATGCGCTTCAACGCTCGCTGCTATTTGTAATACATCATCAACAGCGAGTGACTTATCAACCATTACTTCATCAACGATAGTAGGCTTACCAATGGTCAATGTACCTGTCTTATCCAAGACAACGGTATCAATACTACCTGCAGCCTCAAGACTTTGGGC
Source organism: Psychrobacter sp. DAB_AL32B (assembly GCF_002224105.1). NCBI lineage: Bacteria > Pseudomonadati > Pseudomonadota > Gammaproteobacteria > Moraxellales > Moraxellaceae > Psychrobacter > Psychrobacter sp. DAB_AL32B. The sequence continues at coordinate 32,464 of NZ_NEXU01000014.1, forward strand.
ATCTTTAAACCAAACACCATGCCGAGCAGCGACACCCATTCCAGCCATGATAGCCGCTGGCGTTGCCAAACCAAGCGCACACGGACAAGCAATCACTAATACTGATACTGCATGCATCAAGGCGGTATCGACCATACCTGTCAGCCACCACGTCAACGCAAAGGTAACCAAGGCAATGGTCACAACAACTGGCACAAAGATCGCCGTTACTCTATCGGCAAGACGAGCCAAATTGGCTTTTGAGCCTTGTGCGTCGCTCAGCGCTTGTACCATGTCACCCAGCTTAGTATCGCTGCCTTTGGCACGTACACGGTATAGTAAGCTACCGTTTTCGACCAAGGCACCTGCCAGCAGCTCGCTACCAGCTTCTTTTTTAAGGGGTACGGACTCTCCCGTTAAATGGCTTTCCACACACCAACCACTACCATCGATAACGGTTCCATCGGTTGCGACTCGGCTACCTTGCTTAGCGCGTAAGATATCACCCACTTGTACTTCTTTAAGAGCCACATTATGGAAGTCACCATTTGGCTGCTGCTGCTCGACTTCGTCTGGTGTCAGCGATAATAGTAAATCAATGCTGTTTAAACTGTGCTTTTTGGTACGCTCTTCAAGATATTTACCTGTCCGTACAAAAGCAATGACCATCACGCCTGCTTCAAAATAAACGGCAGGGCCATTATGAACGCCATGACCGCCAGCGTGACTACTCTGCAATAGGCTATTTAAGCTGCCATCGCCATGCGTCAGCCATAGATAAGTCGAATACGCCCAAATAGTCACCGTGCCGATGACGACTAGGACGTCCATATTGGCAAGACCGCCTTTGATTGACGCCCAAGCACTCTTATAAAATGGTAATGCCAAACCAAATTGCACAATCGTTGCTAATATGAACTGAATCCAAACCGGTGGCATCCAAGCCATACCTTGACCAACAAGCATGCCTGCCATACCCACCAAAAATGGTAGCAAACAAACCCACAAACCAATCAAGCGCCACGGATACTGAGTTGCTGTATCCTCATCCGTCTGTGAAAATAAACTATCGGCTGCCTGCAAATTGGCCACAAAGCCGGTCTTATTGACCCATTCCGTCACCTGCTCTGGCGTTGTCTGCGTCGGATCATAATCTACATTGGCGGTCTCGCCTGCAAAGTTCACACTGACTTCATATACCGAAGGCTTTTTATTAAGTACCTTCTCGATTCGTGAGGCACAGGCCTGACACGTCATTCCCTCAATTGCCAGTTGCAAATGCGCACGATGCGGTGCAAGCGTCGTATTGGACTGAATATCAGTCTCAACATCGTAAGAATTATGGGTATCGGTACGGGTATAATCATTCATAAATAGAACTCGTCATGGCGTTTATAAATTGGTATAAGCTATAAAAGTATATCAATGGAAGAATAAAAATCTAAATCAAACAAGCAGTGCTCTCTAAAGGCAAATATCAGACTGCCTTTCAGAGCATTTGAATAGCAACCTTCTTACTATAGCAACATATATATTAAATGGTCATGACTAGCACCAATTCAACTATTTCAGCTGAACAACTATGTCAGCTTAAGCATACGTGTTACAGCAATAAGAAAGCTTATAGCTCTACTTTAATATTAATAGTTTTTAACCATTAAAAAACCAGCCATGATAGCTGGTTCGTTTATAACAACGAATAAAATTAAGCGTTGGCGATGGTGGCATCGAAGCCCGCATCATCAATAGCAGCTGCAATCGTCTCTACACTGGTCTTGCTATCATCAAAGGTTACTGTTGCTTGATTATCAGCAAGCTCGATACTGATATCGTCTAAACCATCGATATCTGCGGTCGCGTTATGGACACTTGCCACACAGCCGCCACAAGTCATGCCGTCAATTTTAATTATACGTGTTTGGTTTGCCATGTTAGGATCCTTATTTTTATCTGTGAATGAATGGTTTTTATACTTTAATTGTATAAGGCTTTATGAAGATACCCAAGACCAGCATAAGAGGTATTGGCGTTGACCACAAGTCAGTTTGGTTATCCTCTTATAAACCAAACCTAATCATGATAACGCGGATTTTGCGGGGCATCGATAGGAAATGGCTGTGTGACATAATCGACCATGCTGATTGCCGCTGTAAAAGCATGGATACTGGTTTCTGTATCATCGTAACGCACAAACGCAGTATGGCTATCCGTATCCAGCTCAATCGCCGTTACGCCTGTGATGTTCTTTAACGCCGTCATCACGCTATCTAGGCCTTCGGCGTCATCGATATTTTCGATACTTACTTGTGCAACTTTAATCGCCATTGTCTTGTCCTCTTATGATCTACTTTATTAATGAGTATCTAATACCTCAAAGCCTTTGACCAAATCATCAATCTGTTTAAGCTGACGTAAAAACGGCTCTAGTTGGCTCATACGTAGCGCACAAGGACCATCACACTTTGCCGTTTCTGGGCTTGGATGCGCTTCTAAAAACAGCCCTGCCAATCCTGTTGCCATACCTGCGCGGGCAAGCGTTGTGATCTGCTCACGGCGTCCGCCAGCGCTGTCGCTACGTGCGCCCGGCTGCTGCAAGCTGTGCGTCACATCAAAAAATACCGGAATATCCATTTGCTTCATGGTATCAAAACCAAGCATATCGACCACCAGATTATTATAACCAAAGGCGCTACCACGCTCACAGAGGATAAGCTTATCGTTACCGCCCTCAAGACACTTATTAACGATATGACGCATCTCGTGCGGTGCTAAAAACTGGGCTTTTTTGATATTAATAATCGCATCTGTCTTCGCCATCGCGTGTACCAAATCAGTCTGACGCGATAAAAACGCAGGCAGCTGAATAATATCAGCAACTTCAGCAACGGGCGCAGCTTGATACGGCTCGTGCACATCGGTAATAATAGGTACTTGGTACTTTTCTTTGATTTGCCCAAGCCAGTCGATGCCCTTCTCTAGTCCAGGGCCGCGATACGAATGCAGGCTGGAGCGATTGGCTTTATCAAAGCTGGCTTTAAAGACATAGCCAATCCCTAAGCGCTGGCATATCTCAACGTACTGCTCAGCAATCTCAAATGCCAATTCTTTAGATTCTAAGACATTCATACCACCAAATAAGACAAACGGCTGATCATTACCGATGTTGATAGTATTGTTATTAGGGGTATTAAGTTGAATATGTGATTGTGCGGTTAATAAATTTTCCATAAATTATTGTCCTCTTTATTATTATCAGAATTTCTATTCCATATTGTAACCGATAGCCCAATTAAAAAAAGTGTACAAGCGTAATTACATGCAATAGATCATAAGAAACATAAAATTCGGGAAGATATAAATCATAACTGCTATCATTAAAATCAGGCTCAAAAAAAAGACCGATCCGAAGATCAGTCTTTTAAGTTATTTTATGGTGGTAATGCCTGAAGCTTATTTATTATCGCTATAAGTTCTTGCTGCTTTGACAAAGCTATTGAACAATGGATGACCACCACGCGGCGAGCTGGTAAATTCAGGATGGAACTGTACCGCGATAAACCAAGGATGGTCAGCAAGCTCAACCGACTCAACCAAATGCTGTTTAGCAGAATAACCAGATACCGTCATACCTGCTTGTTCTAATGGTTCGATGTAGCGGTTATTCATCTCATAACGATGGCGATGACGCTCAGTGATGTTGGTTGAGCCATAGATTTGGGCAAGCTTACTACCAGCAACCAATTCGGCTTGCTGAGCACCTAAACGCATCGTACCGCCAAGGTCGGAGTCATCACTACGAATCTGCAATTCGCCACGCTCATCTAACCATTCAGTAATCAAACCAATGATAGGCTCAGCCGCCGTGCGATGGAACTCAGAAGAGTTGGCATCGATATGTAGCACATTACGGGCGTACTCAATCACTGCCAGCTGCATACCAAGACAGATGCCTAGATACGGCACTTTATTTTCGCGCGCATAAGTAATGGCCTTCATCTTACCCAACGTACCGCGCTCACCGAAACCGCCTGGCACCAAAATAGCATCGGCATCATTAAGACGTGCAAATAGCTGCTCATCAGTTTCTAAGATTTCGGCATCGATATAGTCGATTTTGACGTCGGCCTTATGGGTGATACCAGCATGTAACAAGGCTTCGTTGATAGACTTGTACGCATCAGGTAGCTCGACGTATTTACCAACCATCGCAACCGTCACGGTCGCTTCAGGATTCAACTGCGCTTCGACCACTTTATCCCAATCGCTCAAATCAGCTTCTGGTAAATCAAGACCAAAACGCTCACAGATTAAATCATCAAGATCTTGCTCATGCAAGGTACGCGGTATCTGATAGATGCTTTGAGCATCTTCACACATAATGACTGCACGCTCTTCGACGTTGGTAAATAGCGCAATCTTACGACGGTTGTCTTGGGAGATATGATGATCAGAGCGGCAAATTAAGATATCAGGCTGCAAGCCGATAGACCGCAGCTCTTTTACTGAGTGCTGGGTAGGCTTAGTTTTTGTTTCACCCGCACTAGCGATATAAGGCACTAGCGTTAAATGCATCAGCATGGCTCTATTGCGGCCTAGCTCTACTTGCATTTGACGTACCGCTTCCATAAATGGTAACGACTCGATATCACCAACCGTACCACCAATCTCGATAATGGCAACATCATAGCCTTCGCCACTGGCAAGGATTTTGCTTTTAATTTCATCAGTAATGTGCGGAATTACCTGCACCGTACCACCGAGATATTCGCCGCGACGCTCTTTGTTCAAGACGTTCTGATAAATACGACCACTGGTGAAATTGTTACTCTTACTCATCTTTGAATGGCGTAAAAAACGCTCATAATAGCCCAAATCTAAATCGGTCTCCGCGCCATCTTCGGTCACGAATACTTCACCATGCTGGAATGGGCTCATCGTACCTGGATCGACGTTGATATACGGATCCATTTTGGTCATCGTCACGTTTACGCCACGTGCTTCTAAGACGGCAGCAAGAGAAGCAGCGGTGATACCTTTTCCTAGTGAGGACACTACCCCACCGGTCACAAATATAAACTTGGTCATAGTACTCTGTCGGTAATTGGTAAAGAAGGATTTTACTAAAAATACGCCACAAAATATAGGGTAAAAGCATAAACTTGCTTAAACTCTTACTTTTTAGCGTTTTCAATAACAAATTTTCAGAAATTAAAAATCTTCACAACAAAAAAACTCACCCCGAAGGATGAGTTTTTTATAATCAAATTCTAATATTTAAATTAGAATTTGTATTCTAGACCACCACCGATACCAAAGCCGTCATATTCTGCTTTAGAAGTACCATCATCGAATTCTGAATTTAAATAAGAACCATAAACATGACCAGTGGTTGCTGCGTTGATAGCATATTTGCCACCTACAACACCACGTAAAGCATCACCATCTTTATCACCACCAAAATTACTAACTACGTCAGCTTGAGCGTATGCAGTCCAAGGAGTCGCTGTTTTCATTTGGCCACTTAGGGTAAATGCATTTTCATTGTCATCAGTGTTTAGATCCGTATTCTGATACAAAGCACCAACCGTTAATGCTGGGTTCACTGCGTAGTTACCACTAACACGAATTGCTTTCTTAAATTCGCCTACGATATCACCTGAAGATTGAATATAACTAAGACCAGCATTCATTGGACCCATTGCATACTTACCAGCGACACCGGCAATATTCTGTTCGTTTATGAAGTTATCTTCATCTAAGCCATACATAGCCATAAACTGCATGTTGTTATAGCTAGGTGTGAAATATGCAAAAGAGTTGTTAACACGTGGAGCATCAAAGCTAGCAAGTACGTTATCACCGCCTAATGGATTGCCTTGAGTAACGTTAGCAAAGTTAACGTAGTCATCAATTGCAGTCAAACGACCCATGATCAACTTACCATATTGGGCGTTTTGCAGACCAAGGTAGGTGTCACGTGAATAGAACTGATCACTATTAGCATCAACATTAATACCATATTCAAGTTGATATAAAAGATCTGTATTAGCAGTTAATGATTCAGAACCTTTCAAACCAATACGTGAAGCATTAGAGTTTAGTGAAGTACGCTCATCTGCATTGTCACTATCATTAAAACCAGGGCCAGAGAAGTCAACATCAGCTTCTACAAGGTCAAGAGTTAAGAACGCTTTACCATAAACAGTCGGCGCTGCGTTGGCTGCAGATACAGATAGAGCAGCAATTGCTGTAGCTAGAAGTAGTTTTTTCATGGGTATATCTCCACTTTACAATTTTAGTAATGAACGAGCTATGATTAGCTGGTGCTCACAATGGTATCGTCACAAATCCTCAAAGATATAATGTGTAACTGGCTACCGATATTAGTCAGAAACAAGTGTGGCGAATTTTTGTTACCGTAAGATGAAAAAGCTATGGCTTACATAATTGGGATTAAAAAGTAACTGCCATGTAAACTTAGGTCTTTTTCACTCTATTGTGTAACATCCGTTACCAAACTCATACTTCAGCTACAAGCATAACAACTTTGACATAATTTGCAACATATTTTTTAGGATTTAATAACATAAATAGCTGAAACCTACAGCTAATATGATATTTAACCTATCTTTAAGTATAGATAAAAAAAACACCCCTACTTACCAAAGACACATAAGGGTGGATACTATAAATATCAATAATAAGAACATAAAATTCTTTGATCGACTTATTATAACATATATAGATAAACAGCAACTTATTTATTAATAAGAATCTATAACAAAAATAAACGTA
>NZ_NEXU01000015.1:0-27165 GCF_002224105.1 Psychrobacter sp. DAB_AL32B
AAATAAAAAATAACTGCCATATAAACTGTGTTCTTTTTCACGTGATTGCGGAACATCCTTAACCAAAATCATACTTAAGCTACAAGCATAACAACTTTGACATAATTTGCAACATATTTTTTAGGATTTAATAACATAAATAGCTGAAACCTACAGCTAATATGATATTTAACCTATCTTTAAGTATAGATAAAAAAAACACCCCTACTTACCAAAGGCAAATAAGGGTGGATACTATAAATATCAGTAATAAGAACATAAAATTCTTTGATAGACTTATTAGAAACGCTATAGATAAAGGGCTACTTATTTATTAATAAGCAGCTCTAACAAAAATAACCGTACCAGTATTATTTATAGTCAATAATATTTAGTACATTGATTTAACCGTGCGCTTTTAAATTAAGGCGTGCTTGATGTAGTAATGGCTCAGTGTAACCATTTGGTTGTTCGCGACCTTTAAACACCAAGTCACAGGCGGCTTTAAAGGCATAAGAGTTATCGAAGTCATTAGCCATTGGCTGATAGCTATCATCACCCGCATTTTGCTCATCGACGACTTTTGCCATACGCTTCATAGTATCCATCACTTGCTGTTCGCTCACTACATCATGATGTAACCAGTTGGCAATATGTTGACTTGAGATACGTAAAGTTGCACGGTCTTCCATCAAGCCAACATCATTGATATCAGGTACTTTAGAACAACCAACACCTTGGTTTACCCAGCGTACGACATAACCTAAAATACCTTGAGCATTATTATCAAGCTCTTGCTGCTTCTCTTCATCTGTCCAATTGGTATCTTTTGCCAATGGAATGGTCAAGATATCGTCTAAGCTTGCACGCTCACGTGATTTTAGGCTGTTTTGCACCTCAGCGACATTGACTTGATGATAATGCATGCTGTGCAAGGTCGCCCCTGTTGGTGATGGTACCCATGCGGTACTAGCGCCTGCTTGTGGATGGGCAGCTTTGGTATCCATCATCTCTTTCATCTCGTCAGGCTTCGCCCACATGCCTTTACCAATCTGAGCGTGACCTTGTAGACCAGTCTCAAGACCGATATCAACGTTCCATTGCTCGTAAGCTGGCTGCCATACTTGTGACTTCATATCACCTTTACGCACAAATGGTCCGGCGTTCATGCTGGTGTGCATCTCATCGCCTGTACGATCCAAGAAGCCAGTATTAATAAAGATAACGCGCTCTTTCGCTTGGCGAATCGCTTCTTTTAGATTGACCGTCATGCGACGCTCTTCATCCATAATACCGATTTTTAGGGTATTACGTTTTAAGCCCAATAAATCTTCTGAGGCATTAAACAAGTCATTCGCCATCTTGACTTCTTCAGGACTGTGCATTTTTGGCTTAACGATATACATCGAACCTTTACGTGAGTTCGATAGCTCAGTTTTACTGTTAAGGTCATTTAAAGACAATAGCGGCGTAATCAAGCCATCCATTAAACCTTCGAATATTTCTTCTTGACCGTTACCCAAATCGACTAAGATTGCAGGGTTTTGCATCAGATGACCGACGTTACGAATTAGTAATAGCGAACGACCTGGTAAGATTAGCGTACCGCCATCTGGGGTAGTGTATTCACGGTCTGGGTTTTGTTTACGCGTACGGGTTTTACCGCCTTTTTCAAAGGTCTCTTGCAAGTCGCCATTCATCAAACCAAACCAGTTACGATAGACTTCGACTTTTTCTTCCGCATCGACAGCAGCAATCGAATCTTCACAATCTTGAATAGCAGTAATCGCTGATTCTAATAAAACGTCTTTAATACTTGCTGGGTCATCTTTACCAACGGGATGATTGCCATCGATTTGAATCTCAGCATGCAAGTTATTGTTCTTTAACAGTATACCCGTTGGGCTTTCGGCGTCACCAACGAAACCTGCAAACTGAGCTGAATCTTTTAGTTGCGTGCTGCTATCGCCTTGAGTAACTTCAAGCTTACCATCGACCACTTTAAAGCCAGTCACATCATTGTACGAGCCTGATGCTAACGCAAAGTTTTCATCTAAGAATTTTTTGGCGTAAGCGACGACAGCTGCGCCACGCGTTGGGTTATAGCCACCTTTTGCTTCTTGACCATTTTCATCACTGATCACGTCTGTGCCATATAAAGCATCGTACAAGCTGCCCCAGCGGGCGTTGGTCGCGTTTAATGCATAGCGAGCGTTACGTACAGGTACGACCAACTGCGGTCCGGCAATCTTTGCAATTTCATCATCGACATTTTCTGTACTTACTTTGAAATCATCACCTTCTGGTAATAAATAGCCAATTTCTTGCAAAAATGCTTTATAAGCTGGGTAATCAATATTGCCATTGTTGGCAGGGTGTTGCAGGTGCCACTGGTCAATTTGCGCTTGGAGTTTGTCACGGGTCGCAAGCAGCGCTTTATTACGCGGGGTAAATTCTTTGACGACCTTTTCAAAACCTGACCAATAACTGTCTGAATCAACACCGACTTTCGGCAGCACTTCATTTTCAATAAAATCGAACATCTGCTGATCGATAGCAAGAATGCCTTTCTGAATACGATTGGCGTTAGAAGACTGGCTCATATTGTTATCCTTATCTATTGGTGAGGTTTGTTGATGCTGGGCTGCCAAAAAACACAGTAGCCATGTAAACGGGTATGTAAAGCAGGCATGCAAAGTAATAAATACTGGATCTTAAAAGACAATTCAAGCGAATCTATTAGTACATTACATTGGCTGTTATGCCTTTAGCTGTTATTAGTCATTTATTTAACATTTTACTATCAGATAGTATCTAGACTGGTTTTAAGCAAAGATTACTTATAAACCTTAAATTTTGAGGCGGCATTGATAGTTGATATAATGCTAGCCATCCACTATTAACTGACCATCAATAGTAAGACAAAATATCCCAAAAGCAAAATATCATCCTACTATCAAATAATGAAATAAACAAGAAAAGCTCATTCAGTAAGTAAATACTTAGGCTGTATATAAATGATACCCTATAAGCCATATGAGCTGGAAGCCATAAATTCTCAATCTAAGCATGCTGGCCTAAAGGTAAGTATAAACTGTAAGTAATCATTACAGTACTAATTTATACGTAATGGTTATCTATCATGCCAAGATGTGTAAGAAGGTTTGAATATACTCAGCTTATGGTGTGTCATTAATTTAATATCGCTAAACGCTTAAAATAGAGGCGTAATATGACAGCGTCGCACGCTTATTTACTCTTATTGTAGAGTCAGCTCAATCTAAAGAAGATAGACTCGTAGCACGTGTTGCTAATATTGTTTTTACATTGAAGCGCTTATATGTCTTATTCTTTAGTTTAAATATCACTTTAAACATTCACTCGCAAATAAAGCCTAATTAAACTATGACCATAAATTCGAAAAACACTTCAATAATGCAGTCGCCAATAGCTAATATTAAAGAAGACATCTTTGAAGAAAACGAAACGCAAGAAGACAATGCTAGAGAAGACAATGCCAAAGAAGACAGCGTCGATATCGGACAACTACGGCCCCCTTTAAAGGTAGACCTATCCCCTATTTATAATTTTTTGGGTGCGCGCACCGCGCAAGCCTGGGTAAATGCAGCCATTATTGACTTGCCATTAATTATTCAAGATCATGCTAATTGCGAAAAAAAGGCCGCTGGTACGGCGATGAATTTAATATTTCGCTATGAATTTTCTTATGATTTGCAGCGTAAATTGGCACAGTTGATACGTGAGGAGATGCTGCATTACGAGCAAGTGCTCGGCATTATGCATGAGCGCGGGCAAGAGTGGAAATATCTGAGTGCTGGCCGTTATGCTAAAGGTATGCTCAAACATAAGCGTACCTATGAGCCAGCAGCGATGATAGATGTGTTGATAATAGGCGCATTTATTGAGGCACGCTCTTGCGAACGCTTTGCTGCGCTTGCTGAGGTCATCGATGATGAGCGTTTGGCAAAATACTATCGCTATTTACTAAAGTCAGAAAGTCGCCATTTCGAAGACTATTTGGCATTGGCACAATCTTTATCGGATGAAAACATCGATGAGCGGGTCGCATTATTTAAAGAGGTGGAAGCAGAATTGATAGTTAGCCCAGATATTGAGCTACGCTTCCATAGTGGCACCCCCTGCCTCACATAATCTATTAGATTTTGTCTTAGATAAAATAAAAAAGTGCTGCAAACAATCTATTTAGCATAGCTGTTTGCAGCACTTTTTTATCCAAGCCTAGTCATTCAAGATTCGTTTTTATGACAGTGGTTATTTATCATCTATCATTAATGCACTATCATACTGTTTATGATCTTTTGCTACGTGATGCGGATCATGGTCAGGTGTTAATTCTTCTGCGGCGGCTGGATTGACTTTCTGCAGTGCATCATCGGGAACAATACCATCGTTATCGTCTGCGTCTTTGAGCTTATAATTTTTCTTGTCGTCTACTGCTTCATCATCTGGCGTATTCATAGCGATTCCTTATGCTCGATACTTAATGCTTAGAACTTATTATTTCTTAAGTATTTAATAAATGACTTTTATCAACTGACCATTCAAAAACTATTAATCTTTTTCATCAGGATTTAATACACGTGTTTGAGCATTATCGACGTTTGCATAGCGGTTCAAATCGTTTATAGCTGCGCTTTTAGAAGCGTCGCTAACAGTAGTATGCTCATTGATACCTTCATCAAACGCACTGCCTTCTTGGTCACGGCGATCTGGCTGACGCGCGGCATTATCACCAGTATTAACATGCTCTGAATTTACCACTCTCTCTTGATTTACAATGCTCTCTTGAAAGGTATCAGTGCCTTTATTGGTAGTGGTGTGATTTTCAATGTCATCATCAGTAGACATCACGTTATAATTATTGTGATGAATGTCTTCATGCGTATGTTTACCATGGTCTACATCATCACTGACATATCTTGTGCCAATCACTGTTTCTTGAAACGTCTCTGTACCTTTAGGTATATCGTCAGGATCTGCAATATTGTTGGCAATCGTATCATGACTGCTAGCATGAGTATCGTCATTATCAATGCCAGTACCATCAATACGAGATTTAGTTAATTGAGGATCTTTGGTTTGCATGTCTTTGTTTTGCATAGTGATATCCTTATTTTTTTAACTTGTTATATTTTTAACTTATCTTTCTTGTTTTTTTGTTAGCCATCAGATGGCTATCGACTATCTAAGATAGAGCGTTCACTCATATTGAAAGCTATTCATTACCTTTTTGGCTGAGGTCATAAGCATTCAGATCGCCGACATTTTTGCCGCCATCGGGTAAATTCTCTTCCTTGCGCGGATCAGAATAAATTTCATCGGTTTCCTGCGATTCTTGCTGCGGTCCATCGATTTCTGGATCGTGCTTGCGTCCCTCATAACTGTCTCTGGTATTATCCGGCTCTAATGCTGCTGGATCATCAATAAATACGGGTTCTTCATTATTTGGATGGGTATTATTTGACATGGCCTTTTCCTCACGTTTGGTAGTCTTGTATTTATTTAAATAGTAAGTAACTCAAATGATTATGGCCGTTAGCCAAAACAATTACTATTTATCTGTACGCAAGTCATCATCAATAAAAGAAGTTTGTTCTTCTTCGCTCAATTCTGCTGGCACATCGACTTGTTTTTTATTTTCTAAGTTTTTCTCAACTTTCTGACTATCCGCTTGCTCTGCTGCTTTTTTAATATCTGAGGTATCGTTATTAGTATTACTCATGATGACGTTCCTATTTGTATCATTTATTAATGGTTGCTTAGTACTTATATGTTCAGTGCTTATCAGCCGTCCCTAACTTATTATGCTTATATTTACCCAGCAACGATAAGGCTGACTTTGATTATAAGTAGAAGTTTCGGTATCTCACCAGTGTACTGCGGTATCAATATGTGAATAAGTGTGAGGTTACAAGACGGTTTGTAACTTATTGGCTGCATCTATCAGCATAAAAAAACCAAGCGTAGAGTGCATCTACGCTTGGCTTTTATTTTAATTGAACATTTTGATGTGATTAATAGGTCACTGAGAGAGTATTAACCAAGTTAGCTAGACAGCTCACCCACTCCATTAATCATTTTTAACAAATGCTCTTGGGCAATATGTGGCAGCTCACCTGCTGCTGGCTCATTCTGTTTCCAAACACCATCACCGCTGAGCGTCCACGCTTGCGTGTTGTCTTGAAGATAATTTAATAAGCCATCTTGATAAATCTGCTTAGACAGTTTTTTATCTTCAATTGGAAACGCAACCTCTACGCGATGGAATAAATTACGATCCATCCAGTCGGCACTGCCGCAATACAGACGCTCATTACCATCATTATAAAAATAGTAAATGCGGGTGTGCTCCAAAAAGCGACCGATGACCGAGCGCACCGTGATGTTTTCAGACAGACCTTTTACTTGCGGACGTAGACAGCACATCGAGCGTAAAATCAGCTCGATTTTGACCCCCGCTTGTGAGGCGTCATATAACTTGTCAATCAGACGACGTTCGGTTAAGGCGTTCACTTTTATAATAATATGGGCGCGCTTGCCAGCTTTGGCATGAGCAATTTCGTCATCAATAAAGCCCATCAATTTATCATGCAAAGTAAATGGCGCATGTAAGAGCTTTTTAAGGTTAGCAGGTTTACCCATACCAGTAAGCTCATTGAAAATCTTATGAACGTCTTCAGAGATATCAGGATCAGCACTGAATAACCCATAGTCAGTATAAACCTTGGCATTGGCTGCATGATAGTTACCGGTACCTAGATGTACGTAACGGCGGATTTTATCATTCTCACGACGCACGATGAGCATGAGCTTGGCATGGGTCTTATAACCGACAATACCGTATACCACGACCGCGCCCGCTTCTTGCAGATAATTGGCCACTGCGATGTTTGAAGCCTCATCAAAGCGCGCACGTAACTCGATGACGGCAGTGACTTCTTTGCCATTCCGAGCGGCAGCTGCAAGCGCTTGAACAATCTCTGAATTGGTCCCTGAGCGATATAGTGTTTGCTTGATAGCCAAAACTTTTGGGTCGTTGGCAGCTTGCCATAGTAGATTTACTACTGGTGAAAAGGCATGAAAAGGATGATGAACTAGGACATCGCCTTTACGCATGGCGGCGAACATACTGGTGGTTTTATCAAGCTTATCAAAATCACGGCGAAAGGGCTTAGGAACGATATGAGTAAACGGCTTATAGCGCAGCGCTGGAATATTAAAATCAAATAGCAGTCGCGTTAAGTTCACTGGACCATTAACCCGGTAAAGCTGATTATCATGTAGATCAAACTCATCGAGTAGATAATCACTAATAGGCGTCGGACATTCTGTAGTGACCTCAAGGCGTACCTTGTCACCAAAGCGGCGGTTTTCAAGTTCGCCTTCCAGTGCCTTGGCGATATCTTCAACATCATCTGCCAAGTCTAAATCAGCATTACGTGTAAGCCTAAATTGATGACAACCGGTAACGTTGACTCCCGGGAACAGCTCACCAACGTGCTCATGAATCACTGCCGACAGCATAATATGATGCTCTTTGCCACCAGTCAGCTCATCAGGTAGGCGAATCACACGCGGCAAACTACGCGGTGCAGGGACGATAGCCAGATTAATATCGCGACCAAAGGCATCTTTACCGTCTAAAGTGGCGATAAAGTTTAAGCTTTTATTCACCAGACGCGGAAATGGATGCGCCGGATCGATGCTAATTGGGGTCAATACTGGGGATACTTGCTCAATAAAATAACGCTTCATCCATGCTGATTGCTCGGCATTAAGCTCATCACGTTTTAAATAACGAATGTCTTCAAGCGCTAGGGCTGGCAAAATATCTTCATTCAAAATACGGTATTGCTCATCGATGGCATCATGGGTCACCGCTGATATTTCATTAAGAATTTCACTGGGGCGCATACCGTGAACGCTGGTTGATACGTCGCCTAGATTTAGTTTTTGCATGATGCCTGCAACGCGAATCTCAAAAAACTCATCTAGATTCGATGAAAAAATCATCAAAAAGAATAGACGCTCAAGTAAAGGATGGCGGGGATCTGCCGCTTGTGCTAAGACGCGCAGATGAAACTGCAATAAAGACAAGTCGCGATTGATATAACTGCTAGGTGAATAGCTACCATCCTCCGAGCGTTGCCACTCAACCTTAGTTAAGTTAGGGCTACTATCGATAAGAAGATTGTTTATTTTCACAGCACTGTTTGTGCCGCTCTCTGTATTGATATCATGGACGTCATGATTGGTCTCAATAATGTCATTAATCTTATGACTCGTATTGTGCTTACTATTCATCTCTGCCACGTTATTACTCCTTTATCATTATCGATATGCCATCATCTTTTATATTTGTCTTTATACTAAACGTCTCTTCTACCTTATCATTGTTATTTTTTATAAAATTGACTGCTACGCCTCAAATCTACTGCCATTTGATTACATTCAATTAGCCATCTAAGCAGATTGTGGCAATACGGCATTTTTCATGCGTTTTTTAATGATACGTTGTTTATTACGCAGGCGTTTGTCGCCTTGATTGTCTTCATAATATTTTGGATTGGTCAGCATTGCGATCAGTAAGGCTGATTCATCACGGTTCAGATTGGCAGCTGATTTATCAAAATAATGCTGGGCTGCTGCCTCGACACCATAAACACCATTACCAAACTCCGCCACATTTAAATAAGCGGTTAAGATACGCTGCTTATCCCACAAGGTTTCAATCATCAATGTGATAATAGCCTCTTCGGCTTTACGCGTATAAGAGCGATGCGAGGTTAAAAACAGGTTTTTAGCCAATTGTTGGGTGATGGTTGAGCCACCTGCTGACATTTTACCAGTCGCTTCATTTTTCTTTTGCGCCGCTTTAATGCCCTTAAAATCAAACCCATCATGTTGGCTAAACGTTGAGTCTTCACTCACAATCGCCGCTTGTTTGGCAGACTTGGCAATCTGATCATATTCAACCCAAGTCTGGCTAACATCACCACCCGTCAAACGATGGGTCAGCATAAACATGCTGTTATTAATCGGCTGGGTTTTCCAAATTAACAGTAGTCCGGCGACTAATACATGGAATGCGACGACCAATACCATGAAGGCCAAAATCAGTCGTTTGATAAATTTGCCAAAACTTGCCATGCGTGATATCCAAGTGATTGAAAAGATAATAAGATGAAGTAAGGAGCAATCAGTAAAAAGCTATCAGCCAGTAGTTATGAACCGATAGTTATAAATCGATGATTTTGAATCAGCAATGATAAATAGCAGCTCATCTTACCTAATCTCACAATCGCTGTCATTATTTACCCCACTTCTTTATCATGTCATAAAGGTTGAGCGATATTGACATTTTTGATTGAAGTCTGAAAACAGGCACTTTGCAACAAGTATTAAATAAGAGAATCAATATGCAGGATGATAATAATATAACAGCATTACGGGCACGTATGATTGAAGCACAGCCTCAACTCGGCACTGCTATAAATCTTGATAAATGGTGGTTACTTGGGACTTCTGGCTGTCACTTATGTGACATCGCTGAGCAACTTATCATACAGTTTCAAGCGGTACAGCCTATTATTTATCAACATGTCGATATCGCCGATTTTGATGAGCTTCTCATGATGGAATTTGCGACTACTATCCCCGTGATACTGACGCCATCCAAACGTTTAAATTATCCATTTTCTGTTCTGGATTTGCAGCAACTGCTAACGACCTAATATGGATAATAACCCCATAGTAGCAATAACCGCTGCTGGCATGCCCATCGTAAACATTTAATAGCGAGAAACTCATGAAAAATTTGAGCAAAATTACTGAAATTGAAGATTTACGCCGTGTCGCCGAGCGAAAAGTACCACGCATGTTTTATGATTATGTCGACTCAGGCTCATGGACTGAGACCACCTATCGTAATAATGAAACTGACTTTGACCGTATTAAGTTGCGTCAGCGGGTATTGGTCAATATGGAAGGGCGCTCGCTTGCCACCGAAATGTTGGGCACACCAGTAAAAATGCCGGTTGCTATTGCGCCAACAGGTTTTACTGGCATGATGTGGGCTGATGGGGAAATCCTCGCGGCACAGGCAGCAGAAAAATTTGGCGTACCGTTTTCATTATCGACTATGAGTATTTGCTCTATCGAAGATGTGGCAGAGCATACCAGTGCGCCGTTTTGGTTTCAGCTATATATGATGCGCGATATGGACTTTATAGCCAATTTAATTCGCCGTGCCAAAGAAGCCAATTGTTCAGCGCTAATCTTGACCGCCGACTTACAAGTACTCGGCCAACGTCATAAAGACATCAAAAACGGTCTATCTGCGCCACCAAAACCAACGCTTGCCAATATCTTAAATTTGATGACCAAGCCGGAATGGTGTATGAATATGCTGGGTACCAAGCGTCGCACCTTTGGTAATATCGTCGGTCACGCTAAAAACGTCGAGGATATCTCATCGCTATCAGCATGGACAGCTGAGCAGTTCGACCCTGCGCTGAGCTGGGATGATGTCGCTCGTATTAAAGACATGTGGGGTGGTAAGCTAATTATTAAAGGTATTAT
This sequence comes from Psychrobacter sp. DAB_AL32B, assembly GCF_002224105.1. Lineage (NCBI taxonomy): Bacteria > Pseudomonadati > Pseudomonadota > Gammaproteobacteria > Moraxellales > Moraxellaceae > Psychrobacter > Psychrobacter sp. DAB_AL32B. Next base: position 10,603 of record NZ_NEXU01000015.1, read on the forward strand.
GGAGCCAGAAGATGCCGTACTGGCAGCTCGTAGCGGTGCCGATGCGCTAGTGGTTTCCAATCATGGTGGACGCCAATTAGATGGTGCGCCCTCTTCCATTTCATCTCTATCCGATATCGTACAAGCGGTGCGAGCTGAGGACAGTCAGATTGAGATTTGGCTCGATAGTGGTATTCGCTCCGGTCAGGATGTACTTAAAGCGATGGCGCTTGGGGCAAATGGCACAATGATTGGTCGCGCTTTTCTTTATGGTCTTGGTGCGTATGGCGAAGATGGTGTCCGCCGAGCGCTTGAGCTGATTTATAATGAATGTGATATCAGCATGGCGTTTTGTGGTCATACCGATATCAATGAAGTGCGCGATGATATCTTAGTCAAAGGTACCTACGAGCATCTTAAAACTGCCTTGCCTTACGTAGCTCCTATGCGCTGGTAAGTGTAGACAAGATAGGCGCTTAGACTTGTTGATAGCTTTCTTTATACTATCCATACCCTTTATACTCTACCTATATTCTTTGATTGATATCTCGTTTTATGACTATCCAGCAGCTGTTTAAAACCGCACCGGTCACCACTTTACTATTAATCAGCTTTATCGGACTGTATATCGTACAAGTGCTGACTGGCGTCGATGCCAATAATCCATCGACTGAGGCGCTGATAAAATGGGGTGCCAATGCGCTGCCCTACACCATGGACAGCGAGCCGTGGCGCTTGGTCAGTAGCGCGTTTTTGCACATTGGCTTGATGCACTTATTGTTCAATGGTTTTGCCATGTATTTCTTTGGACAGATTGCCGAGCCCATGTTTGGCTCTGCTAAGTTTTTAGCATTATTTTTACTGGCGGCAATCGGTGGCAGCTTACTTAATAACTACGTCACATGGCAGGGTATTTTGGATGGTACTGGACAACCCGGTATATCAGCGGGTGCGTCTGGCGGCATCATGGGCATTGGCGCAGCATTATGGATTGCTGCGCTGTTTAAGATATCAGTCAATGGCATGGTGCTCAATTTAAAAAGCCTGATATTGATCCTGGGCATCAACCTTGTGTATGGTTTTGCCGTACCGGGTATCGATAATGCCGGACATATTGGTGGCGCGATTACCGGACTCATCATTGCACTGGCTTTCGCAATTGCTTACCGTCAGCGCATGGCAGCTGTTATACAGAATACTGCCATCAATCAGAGCGGTTATTTACCCCATTATCAAAGTGAGCAACAAGACGAATACCACACCACTTATATTAATACGACAGTGAATAACGAGACTGGTTTTAATAACGATTCTAATTTGAATGATGCTCGTTTAAATAATGCCAGTTTGTATAATGAGAGTCATGTTGATAATAATATTGGTGTAAACTCAAACATCAATATCATCCCTAATTATCCGATTCTAAGCGCAGAAAAAACCTCGCCTAAATCTATGCTTATTTGGCAATTGCTGCCATGGCTAGTGATGTTACTTCTTAGTATTGGCTTTATTTGGTGGTGGCAAGATATTCATCAGCAATTAGTAGAAGTGCTCAATGCCATCGAGCAACGCTCTATATAGCCTACCTATAATTATTTTATTTTTAAATGACAAGCGTACCAATAATCTTACGCGTTTTCCTATTTTCATCCCTTTGTTTCACCCACTTATGAGAGCAAATCATGTTTAAATTATCAGCGCTATCCAATTCCGCTACGCGCACTTTGCTTGGCGCACTAACGGCTACTGCCTTATTTAGTGTCTCCAGCCTATCGAATGCTGCTTTATTTAATAAAAACCTGCCGACTGATCCAGACGCTCAGCTAAGCGTCGGCGTCAACGTCCTAGCGGTAAATTCAGCCTATGACTTGGAAGATAGTACTGATGTGCTGGTATTACCGGGTGTGTTTTATGATAATAATAGAATATATGCGCGCGGTGCCCAAGCTGGTGCTTATATCATTAATGATGGCACTAATCAGTTAGCTGCTTACGCTCAGCTGTCTGGTAGCGAGTTTGACCCTGATGATGCCAATGGCGCACTTCAAGGTCTTGATAAGCGTAAAGCCTCTGCGGCTGCAGGCATAAGTTATCAGCGCCGTACTCCGATTGGTGCCTTTCGCGTCCAATATGCGACTGATATTTTAGATAATAGTGGTGGAAATACTGCTCGCTTGTCTTATCTTGCCAAAATCACCAAAAACAAACTAACGGTCTATCCAAGCGTTGGATTTGAGTATCATGATAACGACTACAATCAATATTATTACGGCGTGAGCGATACAGAATCAACGAAAACAGGCATTGCAGCTTATACTGCCAATTCAAGCCTAAATCCCTATATAAATATTAGTGCCAACTATGATTTTAATGAGCGCTTTGCAGGATTCTTTAATCAAAGCTTAAGCTACCTGCCAAACGAGCAATATGACAGTCCAATGGTTGACTCACGTACTGACTCAACGACGACGCTTGGGTTGCTTTATAAGTTTTAGAACTTAAGAAAGAATGATGTGAAAAAAGCTGGGTATTTTACTCGGCTTTTTTGTGGTTAATCTAGCTAAATATATGTTTAAATATTTCTAACCCAACATAGTTACTTTGCTAAAACTACTTTTACTAGCTTTTACATATTGGTACCTTGTAAAAACCACTTTCCCCAAATTCATTAATTCTAGCTTCGCGTACAAAACCATGAGCTGAACCATTTGTCATTACAAAACCTCTATTTTTCCATCTTATTAGCCTAGACCATATTGGCGGTGCCACATAAATAAATTGAGAAGGCTTTAATATTTTTTGATTTCTTTTAATTTCAGAAAACTCTATCGGAACATATGTTTCTACATTGTCTTTATTACTATCTAGAGCAAGAAACTCTGTCTTATACACCTGCAAAGGCTTTAAATATTTTATCTCACTGTAGAGACACTCTAAATACTGTAAAGCATTTGGACTCTTAATGTATATATAGTCTAATCCAAATAAAACCGATACAATCCTATTAACCATTGCATTTAATGAAATAAACAATGACTTATTCAACAGACTATCGCAAACAGGTACTTTCTAGCATCGCTGATGGCATGACCATTCGAGAAGCTGCTCTATTTTACGGGCTTAGTACCAGCACCATTCACAGTTGGCAGCAGAAGTTAGCCTCTAAAGCAACGAGAAATAAAGCCCCAACTAAAATACCTGATGACGCATTGTTTGAAGACGTAAAAAGATATCCCGATGATTATAACTATGAAAGAGCTCGCCGTTTGAACTGTAGTAAAACGGGCATCTTTAATGCTCTAAAGCGCCTTGGTATCAGTCAAAAAAAAGACCTTGGAACATCCAAAAGCTTGCATGATAAAAAGAGCGGCGTATCAGAGTAAGCTTAATCGCTTAATGCAGCAAGGTTATCCCATTGTTTATATGGATGAGAGTGGCTTTGAGGCTGAGACCATTCGTCCTTATGGCTATGCACCGATAGGCAAACCTTGTATTGATCGCTACAACTGGCAAGCAAAAAAGCGTACTAATGTCATCGGTGCTCTCTATGAAAAGATGCTGTTTGCCCTGGATTACTTTGAACAGAATATTAACAGCAATATATTCTATGACTGGTGCAAACACACCTTAATTCCAAGCCTTAAAACCAAATGCGTGATTGTGATGGACAATGCTAGGTTTCATAAGAATAAGCGTATTCAAAAGCTACTGAACAGACATGGCCATCGCATTCTATGGCTACCACCCTACAGTCCTGATCTTAATCCCATTGAGAAGAAGTGGGCACAAGCAAAGTTTCTACGCCAAGGATGGATGCAAAATGACTTATCTAAATTGTTTTATGATATTTGTCCTAGCCATAACACTTTTATTTTGAACTGACTATAACTCTCTTGTGCGCATTAAAGAAATAGTTGAGATTCCTACTGCAAGTATAGAAATAATAAGGCTTAGTACTTCAAATTTGCTCATTTCAGACCTTTAAATAAGTTTTTGAATACTTTTTCAGCTTCTATTTTCATCTCAGGCATAACTACTTCTTTCGCTTGCTCAAAACCTGCTTCTTTCAAATCAGCTAACATGATTTCAAAGTGACAGTTATTACATTTAACGAAATCACTATCTTTTAAATTCTCTGGAAGTTTAAATTCATTATGCCCACATTGAGGGCATTGAATGTCTATACGTTCATTCTTAATCACGTTGCACCCTTATTTAATGTAAATGATTACGGTTTTATAATATTAGCATTTATATCAAATATTCAGGAACATTAATCGTGTTATAGAATACGTATAATTACTTACATATATTGGTAGATAAGAGAAAAAATCTATATTAACTCTAAGGTCGAAGGAACAAAAAAAGACCTTGCCATATTATATGACAAGGTCTTTTTACTATTCTAATAAAGCATTAGATAGCTTACTTAGGGTTTACCATATCAGCAGGAATGACCCACTCATCAAACTGCGCTTCAGTTAATAGCTCTAACTCAACCGCAACTTGCTTCAAGGTTTTGTTTTCTTTATAAGCCGTCTTAGCGATTTTGGCTGCGTTTTCATAGCCAACATGACGGTTCAATGCAGTAACCAGCATCAATGAATTATGCAAGAAGTCATCGATTTTGTCTTTTACTGGCTCGATACCAACGGCACAGTTTTCGTTAAAACTATTGCACGCATCACCAAGTAGCTTGATAGATTGCAATAAGTTAAAGGCGATCACTGGCTTATAAACGTTTAGCTCAAAGTTACCTGACGCGCCAGCCATGCTGATAGTGACATCGTTACCCATGACTTGCGCAACAACCATCGTCATCGCTTCTGACTGAGTTGGGTTTACTTTACCCGGCATGATAGAAGAGCCTGGCTCATTTTCAGGAATAGTCAACTCGCCCAAACCACAACGAGGACCTGAAGCCAACCAGCGCACGTCGTTAGCGATTTTGTTTAAGCTACCGGCCAGCGTTTTTAGAGCCCCAGAAGCAAATACTTCAGCATCACGAGCGGCTAGTGCTTCAAATTTATTTGGTGAAGTCACAAACGGCAGACCAGACAATGTCGCCAATTGCTCAGCTGATTTTACCGCATAATCAGGATGGGCGTTTAGACCCGTACCAACCGCTGTACCGCCTAGTGGTAACTCATACAAACCTTGTAGCGCATTATCAATACGTACCAGTGAGTGATCAAGTTGGCTAACATAGCCGCTAAACTCTTGACCTAATGTCAAAGGTGTGGCGTCTTGTAAATGCGTACGACCGATTTTAACAATGCTATCAAATTCTTTCGCTTTAGCATCCAAGGTATCACGTAGCGCTTTTACTGCTGGAATCAATAAACTATTGATTTCACGCGCTGCTGCCACACGAATAGCTGTTGGGAAGCTGTCATTGGTAGATTGAGCATGATTGACATGGTCATTTGGGTGAATCGGCGTGTAGCTGCCGCGCTCATTACCAGCGATTTCATTGGCACGATTGGCCAGTACTTCGTTCATATTCATGTTTGACTGGGTGCCAGAACCGGTCTGCCAAACGACTAGCGGGAATTGATCGGTTAGACCACCGTTGATAACTTCATCAGCAGCTTGAACGATTAAGTCGCGCTTATCATCTTCAATACGCTCAAGGCTAGCATTAGTAATCGCAGCAGCTTTTTTGACCAGTGCCATCGCTTCAATCATCGGACGTGGCAAGGTTTCACCACCGATTTTGAAGTTTTCGCGGCTACGCTGGGTTTGTGCGCCCCAATAAGCATCAGCTGGGACTTCCACGTTGCCCATGGTGTCTTTTTCGGTACGAGTTGCCTGATTCTGTGTCGACATAACTACCCTCTTCGATGGTTTGTTGGTAAATGCTTTATCATAAAAAGTGCAACGCCTGCTGCACATAAAGAAAAATACGATATAAAGTGGCGTTATGATAGCATGACTAGGGCGTGTTGAATATTGACAAATAGACATTACTGACGCCTAAAAGTGCCAGCCATCATCAATTTGCTACATTATCGGATAGTCTATCTATGCATCCTGAGCTAAAAAACATTGAGACAATTGAACTTAAAATTAGCAATCCGCCTAGACGCCATTTTACTCGCCAGCGTCGCCAATTAAGTGCGGGCGCACGCCGGCAATTTGCGCATTCAGCAAGCTTGCATTTGTTTAAGCTGCAGCAGCGTTTGCCGCCGCGTGCGCGTATTGGCTTATATTATGATGGCTTTGGCGAGCTACCCACTCAGCCAATTTTAGACTGGTGCCAACGTTTAAATTATCAGCCGTATTTACCAGTGGTCGGCTCATTGGGAAATGATGATAAACGTCTGCGCTTTGTACCTATTTATCATGCAAAACTATTAAATATACCGACGCGCATTCATAGCTTAGGCATGAAACAAAATCATCATCGACGATTATTGTGGGCACGCGAGTTGGATGTGACTATCTGTCCATTAACGGCAGTTGATAAAAATGGTAACCGTATGGGTATGGGTGGCGGATTTTATGATACGACGCTTGCTAAAAGCTATCAATCAGGGGCAAAAAAACCGCTAAAAATTGGCTGGTGCTATGATTTTCAAGTGATTGAGCAACTAGAGCGTCAGCCTTGGGATGTGCCGTTAGATGGTTTGATTACGCCAAGTGGTGTGAGGTGGTTTCGATGAAAGGTAATAAAAAATCTATGGATACTAACTCTAGCGCAGAGCATGTCGAACGACATTTGCAAGAGTTAGAAAAAGCGGATTATGAGCTGCTATATTATAGTCAAGAGCAGATTTTTAGCGCTGATGAGTTGGCACGACTTATTAACGAGGAACGCTTAAAAAAATTAATGGCGCAAAGTGATGATTTCTTGAGTAGTGTAAATAGTGAGATTGAGGATTTTGATGAATAGTATTGAGAAAGGCATCAATCACACCATGATAAAAAATTAAAAAGGCGAATGATTATAAAATCACTCACCTTTTTCATATCTATTATAAGAGTCTATATGATTAATTAAAGCACCATCGCTGCAATCCAACCAAATATTAATAATGGAATATTATAGTGAATAAAGGTTGGTACTACGCTGTCTTTGATATGGTCATGCTGTCCATCAACGTTGAGACCAGAAGTGGGTCCAAGAGTTGAATCTGACGCTGGAGAACCAGCATCACCCAACGCGCCAGCCGTACCGATAATCGCCACCGTAGCGAGTGGCGAAAAGCCTAGCGAAATACATAATGGCACATAAATAGCGGCAATAATTGGGATGGTTGAGAATGATGAACCAATGCCCATCGTAACTACTAGACCTATGCTTAACATGACTAAAGCAGCAATGGCTTTATTACCAGCAAACAAGTTCGTCGCCCCGTCGATAAGTGGTGCAATCTCACCAGTAGCTTTCATTACCTCGGCAAAGCCCTGCGCCGTAATCATAATAAAGCCAATCATCGCCATCAGCTTGATACCATCGTTAAACACCGTATCAGCTTCACGCCACTTAACCACACCAGTTGCCATAAAAACGCCAAAGCCAAACATCGAGCCAAGCAATAGCGAGTCAGTATAAAGCTGCACTACAAAGGCTGTCACAATCGCAGCAATCGCCACCAGTGTTTTGAGCTTACTTTGCGTTTGTGCATCAGCCGCGGTTTTGCTCAAGGCATCACCTTCTACAACCACATCATGCGCTTCTCTATCGATTGCAAGCTGCTGATATTGACGAGGTTTACGATAGCTGATAAATACTGCGATCAGTAAGCCCACGAACATACCCAAGGCTGGAATCGCCATCGCTTTGGTGACCGAAATATTGCTAATATCAATGCCCGCTTCACCAACGTTTTTGAGCATAATTTGATTGAGATAAATATCGCCAAAGCCATAGGGAATAAACATATAAGTGGTGACCAGTCCAAAAGTAATCAGACAAGCAATCAGGCGTCTATCAATCTGCATGCGGTTAAAGGCGAGTAATAATGGTGGTACCAGCAAGGGAATAAAGGCGATATGAATAGGGATTAAGTTTTGGCTAAAGCAGCTCATGGCGACCAAGCCTGCAAACAGCATATACTTAATCATGCCACTGGTGCCACCAGCATCGATACGTTTGATGACTGCACCTGCTAAAGACTGTGGCAATCCAGAATGTGCAATCGCGACCGCAAACGCACCTAGCAGCGCATAAGATAACGCAATTTGTGCACCGTTTTTAATCCCTTCTTGAAAGGCGTTCAAGGTATCGGTCATACCGAGACCAGCGATGAGTCCACCTGCCAGCGCACCGATTAATAAGCTGAGCACCACGTGTACTCGCGCTAGTGACAACCCCAGCATGATGACAACTGCCAGTAGCACCGCATTGATAGCCATATTCTTGCCCCTTACCCTATATTTTGTAGCCCGTTATCGACCCATTTTGACCTGCTGCCAATCTACTTATTTCACCCTAGCCTCTTAATTCACGCAGCCGTTATTTAGACCGAGTGGTTAAGACGCGCGTCAGTTTACCTGATTTTGCACATAAAACCCACGCGCAGAACCGAGTAGATATGAGAGAAAGCGCAAATAAACCCGCAATATTCTCTCTCCTGCTAGTGAGTAAGCCTTGCAATTTTATATAGCAGCACCATTTATCTAAACATGAACCACGAACTTGACTTTACAAGTCTGGTGAACGAGGAAAGAATATATGAGTGAACATAAAATTGACCAAGACAATATCGACATCGATGTCGACGTTTCATCTACCGTTGCTGATGATAGTACGTTAGATAATAGTGCTGTAGATAATGTTGCTTTAGATAATGTCGCAGATAATGTCGCTTTAGATAATGCCAGTGCTCAAAATGATGAGCATTCAGCAGACAATAAAAAAGAGCAGGCAAAAGATAATGCTGCTGAAAACTATCTACCGTTATTGGCACTGCGTGACGTTGTCGTTTATCCGCATATGCAAATTGCCTTGTTTGTCGGGCGTGAACCTTCAGTCAAAGCTGTCGAATTGGCACAAGCCGAGTACGGCAACAAAGTACTGGTTCTTGCCCAAAAAGATTCGCTCACCGAAGATATTGATCACGACAACTTGTATCAATATGGCACGGTATGTCGCATCGTCAGTACTATGCCGCATGATAGCGATGAGAATTGCATCAAAGTATTGATTGAAGGGCAATATCGAGCGCGCGTAGATTCAATAGAGAGTCATGACGAGCTATTGATGGCAAGCTTTGAGCGTGCTGATCTTGATGTCAGCATGGATGAGAGCCAGCAGAAAAACACCATTCAAGCTTTGACCACACTCTTTGAAAGCTATGCGGATGCGCGTCTGCGCAATGCGCGTGAGCTAACGCGCGTCGCGAAACGTATCGATGACTTGCTTGAGTTGGTCTATTTTATCTCAACTCGTGTGTCGATGGATCTTGATATCAAACAGTCATTTTTAGAAAAAAATGATATCAAAACCCATATCAATACTTTGACCGAATATCTCGTTAAGCAAAGTGCTGAGCAAAACATCGAACAAGATATCCAAGAAGCTGTCCGTCAGCAAATGGAAGACAATCAGCGCGAATATTTCTTAAATGAGAAGATGAAAGCCATTAAAAATGAGTTGTCAGATATGAATGACGGCGCGTTTGATGGTGATGATGATGTGGCTGAGCTTGAACAACGTCTAGATGAAGCTGACCTGCCGGAAGATGTGCGCAAAAAAGCCGAGCAAGAGATGAAAAAGCTCAAAATGATGCCGCCAGCGTCCTCTGAGTCTTCAGTAGTCCGTAACTATATTGAATGGATTTTGGATACGCCGTGGAATGCGACGACCAAAGTTTCTATCAATTTAGATAAAGCTAAAACGGTTTTAGACGAAGACCATTATGGCTTGCAAGATGTGAAAGATCGCATCTTAGAATACTTAGCTGTGCAATCACGGGTGAAAAAACTTCGTGGTCCGATTCTATGTCTTGTCGGTCCCCCTGGTGTTGGTAAAACCTCATTAGGCGAATCGATTGCTCGTGCCACCGGTCGTAAGTTTGTGCGTATGGCACTTGGCGGCGTACGTGATGAAGCGGAGATTCGTGGTCATCGCCGTACTTATATCGGTGCGATGCCAGGTAAAATTGTCCAGTCCCTAGCAAAAGTCGAAGTGAAAAACCCGCTATTCTTATTAGATGAAATCGATAAGATGGCGCAAGACTTCCGCGGTGATCCAGCATCAGCGTTGCTTGAAGTATTAGATCCCTCACAGAACGATACTTTTAACGACCATTATTTAGATATGGATTTAGACTTATCGCAAGTGATGTTTATCTGTACCGCTAACAGCATGGATATTCCAGCAGCGCTGCTTGACCGTATGGAAGTCATTCGTCTACCGGGTTATACCGAAGCAGAAAAGGTTAATATCGCGCAGAAGTATCTCGTGCCAAAAGCCATTAAGAATAATGGTCTCAAAGAAGGTGAGATTGAGATTGTTGAGGCGGCATTGCATAGCATCGTCCGTAGCTATACGCGTGAAGCAGGTGTGCGTAACCTTGAGCGTGAAGTCAATAAGATCTGCCGCAAAGTGGTTCGCGGCTCGGTTGAAACGCATGGCGCACGCGCTCCGAAAAAAGCAGAACGTCAGCTGGTTGTAGTCGATGACAAAAATATCGATGACTATCTGGGCGTCCATCAATATGACTATGGTCTCGCGGAAGAAGAGCCTGAGATAGGTCGTATTACTGGACTTGCTTGGACACAAGTCGGTGGCGAGCTACTCACTATCGAAGCAGTAGCTATGAAAGGCAAAGGTGAGCTTATCTTTACCGGCTCATTAGGCGATGTGATGAAAGAGTCTATTCGCGCTGCTATGAGTGTGGTACGTGCTCGCGGCGATAGCTTAGGGATTGACTACGAGACTTTTAAAACGACTGACGTTCACGTACATATGCCAGAAGGTGCGACACCAAAAGATGGTCCCTCTGCTGGTGGTGCACTGACCACAGCGCTGGTCTCTGCTTTAACGGGTATTGCTATTCGTCCTGATATTGCCATGACAGGTGAGATTACGTTACGCGGTAAAATCCTACGTATCGGTGGTCTTAAAGAGAAGCTGCTAGCTGCTCATCGTGGCGGTATCAAGCATGTCTTGATTCCAGATACCAACGAGCGAGACTTGGCGGATATTCCTGATAACGTCAAAGAAGGCTTAACCATTCAGCCAGTCGCGACGATTGATGAGATATTAAAAGTAGCATTGGTCAGAATGCCAGTGCCACTAAAACCCGCTAAAGTGACGGTTGATAAGACCAAAGGTAAAGCGCTACATAACTAAGTGTAACCACTGACAGTCATTATTAAATAAAAAAGCCGCTTACAGCAATGTAGGCGGCTTTTTTATTTAATAATAAGCAACAATCTAAATAAAACCCTATGCTATATTTTAGACAAATGTTTATTTAGTGATTGTCATGATTTTAAACCGCTTAACTTTATCCTTATTGCTCGCTATCTCGCTTCCGGCAGCGTTAGTAGGCTGTCAGTCTAGTCTTGCAAAAGATAATTCTACACCTACTAACTCAATGGTGAACAGCTCTAGCACTTCTGCCCCAATATCATCTCAGCCCATCAGAAAAACTGAAAAGCTAGAAGAAGAAACTGTAGTGGTAGCTAATGAAACAGCTACTGAAGCTACGACGTTGCAATGGGCAAGTAATTATCATTGGCAGTTAACACAAGTTAAAGACAAGAAAAATAACGCCATTAATATCGATACTGACACACCGATTACTTTAGAAATCGCGCCCAGCTCACTAAGCTTATCTCAAGGCTGCCAGCATTTTTCAATCGACTTTGGATGGATGGATGCGCCACCTTTTGAGTATGGTAGCGATCTTAGGAAAAAACCCTCTGACTGTAAAAACACCCCTAACGATAAAATGGGTAAAGGCGATATAGAAGCGCTATTTCCTAAAAACGGCATATTAAAATTAGGCATTACGCTGTCAGCAGTAGCAAAAAATGAACCCGATAATACTCAAATAGCATCGAAAAACTTGGTGATCAAAATCGAGAATGGCAATACATTAATGTTCACGGGCAAGCCTATAGCCTTTAAAAAACCAACGAGATTGCCGATAGATAAAGCATTACTAGAGCGCTATGACTGGGAGCTAAAGAGCGCCGTTCGTAATACTTTTGATGATAATGGAAAGATTATATCTCGACGGTCTATCGGTCATTTTTATCATCCAGAGTTTCCAGTATCGTTACGATTTAGAGGGTATGACGATAGTCAATACGCATTTTTTAGTTCTAGCTGCAATGGTATCGGTGGTCCTTATATCTTGATGAAAGATTATACCTTGCTAGTTGGCTCAGGACCGCAAACAATGATGGGCTGCGGTGTTACTGGTAATAGAATTGAAAATGAGCTTTCTAAGCTTGTCAGTAACAGTAAAAGCACCCTTAGCTTAAGTTTACAGCCTTCCTACCCATCAGAAGCTCAGTCAAAAAATCAAAACGATTTTCCACGCTACAACTTATTGCAAACAATGGCATCAGGTGAGACTTTAGTTTGGCAAAACGAAATAAAAGATACGCCTTAACGATATCTAAATCATCTATATGGATATAAATTTAATATAAAAATGGACAAGCATTATGACCCTTTCATGCCATTTATTGATACCAGCTCGTACGCTTACTTTTATAAGCATGTTGGGTGTGACAGGCTTAGTCGGCTGTCAAAGCATAGACAGTAATACCTTTATACCGATAATCGCTAAAGCTCCAAAACCAGTAGATACCGATGAAAGAATTATCACATTTCCACAAAGCGAAGATAATGAATATATTGGCTCATGGAAGCTACCTGAGCTGCCAGTTGAAAGTCTCAATCGCTTTGATTGGAAATTGGTGCGCTGGATAGATAATGAAGATGTGGTCACTTATATTGATTCTCATGGGTATGTTGGAGGCAACACTGTACCGCCATTGATGCTTGATGTGCGCCCTAGTAATCTAGTATTTAAATACGACTGTCAACGTTATAGCCTGCATCATGATGGCTACCATGATTATACGTATAGCTCCTATGGGGTGACGACCACCACGCCAGCATCTTGCTTAATAAATGATACGCAAGCGGCTAGCGATGTCTCGGATTATTTGACCCAACTATTCCCGAAATATGGCAGAGGTCGCTTCAACCTTAAAGTCATCTCAACACCAACACAGCCATCGCCAAAACCATCATCTTTCCTAAATAAAACTACTTCAAAAAAATCAATCCCTTATGAATTGGCATTAAATGCCCAAGATAAACAGTTTATCTTTGAAGGTACGCCTAAAAAATTGCAGTCAATATCTGGGCTTCCGATTAGCTATGAGTTTTTAAAAATCTATCGATGGCGACTCGTTAGCGCGGTCGATAGTGATAATAAAGCCATTATTGAGATCAGCCGTCCAGGCTTTCCCGTCATCGCTTACTTTGGTTATCCTATGTATAACGGTGAGCATGAAGCAGGATTTAGCTCTGATTGTAATGGTGTCGGTGGCCCTTACATTTTAACGCCTGATAACATACTGTTAATCGGCTCAGGTGCGCAATCGATGATGGGCTGTGGTCCGAAACGCGAGGCTGCGGAAGATAAAATCCGTGAGCTTGAACAATTGAGCAAAAGCCAATTGACCTTACAACAACTCTCAAATACCAATGTCGATAACCCAAGCTTGCCTTATTATCTGCTCACCCAAAAGCTTGATACAGGCGAAACGTTGATTTGGAAAAACGAGAAAACAGTCACACGTTAATCTAAACTCAAGGCACAAAAAAGCCAAGCATCACTCGCTTGGCTTTTTGTTTTCAACTTAAATCTTTCTAATTATAGATAGCGCTTATTTAATCGTAACCGTCATATAATATGGCTTTGGCGTATTACCTTCGCGGGCTTGATTGCGCGGTTGTAGTACACGAATCGTATGCTCACCAGTTTTATCCAATGTCACCGTTTCAGTGCTGATATCTGGCGAATTAGTGCCATAAAGTACCGGGTATAAGTCATTACTACCAACAATAGTTGCGCTTACCTTTTGACCCTTTTTAGCATAAAACTGATATTCGCAGAAGCTGCTGCCTTTAACCGCACCAGCACGATTCACATCGTAGCTGCCTTTTGCCATGCGTAATTCTTTGACGCCACAATCTGCATTATAGTGTAAGTCGCCCGTTTTCGATGCTGCTTGCGCCGTCATCGTGCCCGCGCTCATGATACCTAAAACAAGGGCTGTAGACCCAGCCAGCTTAGACAATGTTTTCATATAAAAACCTCACATAAATTATTATTAAAAATCTAATTATTGAAATCGATATTTCTTACCGCTGCTATTTTGCATTACCGCTCATCGATTGACCGTTTCATTTCGTCATCTTATTTTATCATCTCGTTATGTTAACTTAAGCGAATGTTAAGCGCGTCTAATTATATGTTCTATATAGGACTTACATATATTAACGCTTTGTTGCGCTTCTAATGAATATCTGCCGACGAGGCTTAGCTATACTAAGGACGGGATTAACAAAACTCGATAAATTTTAAATATAAATGGAGATAATAATGAATAAGACGATGATTGCCAGTGCCCTATTATGTGGTTCAGCCTTAGCGATGACAGGTTGTCAGACGGTAGAAGGTCAAATGCAAACGGGCAACCCTTTAAACCAGCCTGCTTTGAAGTCGACAATCAACGCGGTTGCTGGCAACAAAAATGAAATTGGACAAGTTTTCTTACGTCCAGTTGATGGCGGTGTACAAGTTTACGGTAAGCTCATGAATTTGCAGCCAGGTAAAACAGTATCTTTGCATATTCATGAAACGGGTAGCTGTGGTGATATGGGCAAAGCAGCAGGTGGACACTTTAATCCAGACAATAAACCACACTCTAACCCAAATGACATGAATGGTCATGCTGGCGACTTGCCTAACCTAACGGCTAATGCAAATGGTGTTGCTACTATCAATTATGTAAATAAGAAAATCTCTGCTGCTGAAGCCGGTAAATATAGCGTTAACCGTTTAGCCTTTATCGTTCATGGCGGCGTTGACGACTACACCAGTCAACCAGCAGGTAACGCAGGTGATCGCGTCGCTTGTGGTATTATCGAAAAGAACTAATAGCATTTAATACAAAGCTTTGTTTTTGATATAAAAAAAGCGATATAAAAAAAACCTCTTAGATTATCTAAGAGGTTTTTTTGGCTTAAGGGTAAAGGAACTTTATTCCTCTACCCACTCGCCGTTACGCCAGTACACACCCCAACGTGTGGCTTTACCGTTTTTCTCAGAGCCGATATACTGCTCTTTTTTCTTACGCGACCAACGCAGAATCGTCGGATTGCCATCAGGATCTTCATCTGGTCCTTCAAACAGATACTGGAATTTATCTTCCATCTTATCTTTGATTTCGCGTAGCTCAGCAAGCTTTGGCGGACGCGTTTCCCGCACTTTAGGGAACTTAGATGCGGCTAAGAACATACCAGCAGCACCTTCACGCAAGATAAAATAATCCTCATGCTTAACTGATTTTAGCTCCGGCAGATGGATGGGATCCATGCGTGGTGGCGCAGCCTCACCCGTTTTGAGCACTTTACGTGTGTTGTCGCATTTTTGACAAGCAAAGTAAGGACCAAAGCGTCCGGTCTTAAGCTCCATTTGTCCATCGCACTTATTACAGTCAATGGTTGGAGAATCAGAGCCAGGCACTTCAAACTTACCTTCTTCTAAGATATAACCATCACAATCAGGATTATTACCACAAACATGCAGCTTAAGACCGCCATCGACGATATAACCATTCATTGCCGTACTACATTTCGGGCAACGCTTTTTCTCCATCAAATCTCGGACTTCTGCCGCTTCATCATCGCCTTCCGCCTCATCAAGATTGGCAAAAGCTTCGACTGGCATTAAGTTCTTGGTGCCTTTACAGCGCTCTTTCGGTGGTAAGTTATAGCCTGTACAACCTAAGAAAACACCCGTTGAACCGGTACGCAGTTGCATCGGACGATCACAAAGATCGCAATGTACGTCTGGTACATCGGTCGGGTCATTCGGACGCATGCCGTCTTTTTCTTTGGCACGATCGAGGGTAGTTTTAAACTCGCCATAGAAGTCATCAAGCACATCTTTCCAATCTTGCTCGCCTTCTGCAACATGGTCAAGCTTGTCCTCTAATGCAGCAGTAAAGGTATAATCCATCAAGTCTGGGAAACTTGCTGTCAGTCTGTCGGTGACGATATCACCCATCTTTTCAGCAAATAAACGCTTGTTTTCAAGCTTCACATAACCGCGATCTTGAATGGTCGAGATGATAGAAGCATACGTCGATGGACGACCGATGCCTTTTTTCTCAAGCTCTTTAACTAGGCTGGCCTCAGTATAACGTGGTGGCGGCTTGGTAAAGTGTTGGCTCGGATCAAGCTTATCTACGGTTAATTTATCGCCTTTTTTGACATCAGGTAATAAGGTATCGTCGGTCTTGGCTGGTGGCATAACTTTAGTATAGCCATCAAATACCAAAGTACGACCGCGCGCTTTGAGCTCGACATCATCA
>NZ_NEXU01000016.1:0-4269 GCF_002224105.1 Psychrobacter sp. DAB_AL32B
CGCATCACGCTCAACAGCTTTAAGCTGGGTTGACTTCATATTGACATTAGACGGACGAATGGCTTCATGCGCCTCTTGTGCGCCTTGTTTATTACCATAGAAATTCGGCTTTTCTGGCACATATTTTGCGCCATAGCTGTCTTCGATGTAGCCACGTACAGCAGCAAGCGCATCACCAGATAAAAAGGTCGAATCGGTACGCATATAAGTGATATGACCCGCTTCGTACAAACGTTGCGCCAAAATCATGGTTTTCTTAACCGAAAACCCCAATCGTGTACTGGCAGCTTGTTGTAGGGTCGAGGTAATAAATGGCGCACTTGGGCGTGATTGCGTTGGCTTCTCTTCGCGTTCTTTAACGATAAAGTCGCTTGCTTTAAGAACCTCTAATACTTTATCGGTCTGCTCTTTATTAACGAGCTTTAGCGTTTTTCCGCCTTGTTTGGTGGCTTCTAAACGAATAGCAATTTGCTCAGCGTCTGCGACTTTTTTGGCTTTGCTATCAGCAATATGGGTATCTGCATGAATCTGCCAATACTCTTCTGGAATAAAGGCGCGGATTTCATGCTCACGCTCAACGACCAAGCGCATGGCAACGGACTGTACGCGACCTGCAGACAAGCCGCGAGCCACTTTTTGCCAAAGCAGTGGTGATACCATAAAGCCAACGACACGGTCTAAAAAGCGCCTTGCTTGCTGGGCATTAACGCGATCGATATCGAGTTTAGATGGTTGTTTAAAGGCATTTTGAATGGCAGATTTAGTAATCTCGTTAAAGACCACGCGCTCGTATTTACTATCTGCGCCGCCGATAACTTCTTTTAGATGCCAAGCAATCGCCTCTCCTTCTCTATCCATATCCGTTGCGAGATAGATTTTGTCAGCGTCTTTGGCTAAGGCTTTAAGCTCTTTAATGACCTTGGTTTTATTTGGCAGTACTTCATAAACTGCTGCCCAATTATGCTCAGGATCAACGCCCATGCGCCGTACCAATGCTTGCTGAGTTTTTTCTTCTTTGGTCAGACTGTCATCTTTTTTAGTCGTCGGCGGTTTCTTTGCGCTTTTGCTGGCACCGACTGGCAAATCTCGGATATGACCGATACTTGAGCGTACGATAAAGTCATCACCCAAGTATTTATTGATGGTTTTTGCTTTGGCGGGTGATTCGACAATTACCAAAGACTTACCTTTTGGGCTGCCTTTGGGTTTGTCAGCAGCGGGCGCTGCGCTTTTTTTAGTTGTGGGTTTTGTCATATGTGACGACACCATAATAAGTAAATTAAAATAAAAGTTGTCTAGCAGCATGCCTTTTATAGGTTTGGTTATAAGGGCATGGCAAATTATTGTAGTAATGGCTGCTAGTAAAATTGGTTATAAAACAAACGATAACCATAACGAAAGGATTCAGTTATAAAGACGTTACACTGCTAAGGCTTAAACTGTCAACTGCAAATGACTGGCCGTATGTCAAAAGCACTTGCATATCGTCCGTTTATGGAGACGAAAAAACAATTTGCTACCTTGTAGCGATATTTATAGGCTCTTCTGCATCTGTAGCGCCCAGTGCTCAAGCTTCTGCTTAAGTAATAATAAATCGTTCTCAATCAATTTCTGCTGATAGGCAGGATTGGTCGATGGGCGTACATAAGCAATATCTTCCCAATAAATAACAATGCTATTAGCCTTAGTCAATAAGCCCTTTACATGTGGCTCAATACTGACTGGCAAATCCAGTGCTACCTTGTCCAAACTGAAATTGGTCTTCTTAACAGTCGTATGAGTATTGCTTTGACTAGACCGAATGGCACTTGGAATACTGAGTTTAGTAGCATCTGTAGTGGTATCGACAAAGTTGCTATCTGGGCGCCATTGCCCATCAATCACTTGATAGCGTGTATATGGCAGCTGCGTATCTTCTAGTACTAAGCAATATTGCCCCATCATCCCGCGGCCATACTCGTTGTCTTTACCCTTTATCCAGTCAGGACAGCTAATGAGCTTTGGATTCAACTGTAAGCGGCGCGCAGTCATGCGCAGCTTATCCAAACGCTGATCGATACCGTTAGGTTTGAGCGCCATCATACTCCCTAATACGAATAGTACAATGGCGACGGCAATCCACATTCCCATGACAATCTGACCTTTTTGCTAAAGTAAACCAGTGCAAGTCGCACATAAAAGCCGTTATTTTTTATAGGATTGACCTTTATATAAGTGCTTAATATTATGAGTACTAAATATATAGGTACTAAATATATAGCTACTTATAATGCGCACGAACCATTAAAAATCAAGCTGACTCAAATTAATAACGCCTCAGTATTCCATTTATAGTTAATTAAGCATTTATTAAATATTTATCAAACATTTATGAAAAGCTACTTGATGAGCAATCGCCTCATCTGTAGAACCATTAACATTTATAGTGCTATATCAGAGGTTTAATATCATAAACCAGCCATTCGATAACAAGATGCAAAAAGTTGTACGTATAAAAAAGTGCTATGATAAACCATAATTTTAAACGCGCGCAGGTTTATTATGAATAATATTATTAAGCGAAACTCATCGACCGTTACTTTTGCTACTCAATTGGTCAGTAAAGTTATGAGTAAATCCAGTATTACCCTATCGCTGATGGGCGCGGCTTTGTTCACTTTATCGGGCTGTGCAACGACCCAAAGCCTAACGCCGCAGCAGTGTCAAAGTAGCAACTGGCAAGAAGTGGGCTATGCTGACGGTATCCGTGGACGCTCAGGCGCTTACTTTGGTCATTATGCCGATAGCTGCGCAAAGGTAGGCGGTCCAATGCCTAATCGTATCCAGTGGGAACAAGGACGCCAGCAGGGACTTAAAAAATACTGCACTGAGCTCAATGCCTATAAACTTGGTCGCGAAGGTTATGACTGGCAGCCTGTTTGCCCACTTGAGGGTATCGAGAAGCTGGAAGAAGCCTACGCACAAGGACGCTACTACTATATCCGCCAACGCGACCTTGATTACTTGCGTTCGCCTTATCCATTTGGTTATGGTCCTAGACCCTTCGGTTATGGCTATCGTCCATTTGGTTATGGTTGGTAATGACTTAGGCAGCACAATACCTTATATAAATGTGATTAATTTTGACTGAGTTTGAGACCAGTTATTGTAAGCATTAAGTCGGCGATAAAATAAAGGAATTTTACATAAAGGAAACCTCACAAGGTTACCCATGCGAGGCCGGAGGAAAAATTTATTATTTTAATTGTTCTTCTTATTATCTTGGTTGTTTTTTTATTGATAAGCGCGCTGGTATTTTTAGCAGGCTTGTGGCTTTAACGATTATTCGTTAACAAAAGCTATTTTAGTCAATCCTGCTTGACTGGCAGCCGCTAATACTTGCGCAACGGTATCGTATTTACCTTCTTTATCAGCGCGCAGTTGTACCGAAGGATCTTTACCCGCTGCACTTTGTTGTTGCAAGCGCATCTCCAGCTCTTCCATACTAATGGGATCACTGTCCCAAAATACTCCTGAATCTTTATCGATACTGATTTGAATAGCCTCTGGCGGTGTCTCATTTAACTCAGCGCTGGTCTTTGGTAAATCTAATGGCACGGTCGGGTTTAGCACGGTCGCCGTCAATAAAAAGATAATCATCAATACCAACATGACATCAATCAGCGGAATGAGATTCATCTCATTCATGCTTTGAACATCATCGTCACCCAATTGAAATGCCATAATTATTCTCAATACGTTTTTTATTATCATTGCAGCTATTACTTTCTAGCTTATCTGTAGCTTTGTTTTCTTTTAACTTACTACCCTATCAATGAATAAGGGTTACAGCTGCGATGGCGCTGATTTATGATAATGTTCTGTTTGTTGAGTGGCTTGTGTATCTGCATTAATATCTTTCGCTAACTGAGCTTGAATAGCGGTAGATTTACTGTCTATTGACGGTTGTTGTATGGCTGCTAGCTCAGTAGATTGCGCCAATAAATCATGCGCTCTATCATTGGCATGGTACATGACGCGGCGATTGATACGCACTGCAAGGTTATAAAACACCACTGCTGGAATCGCAACTGCGATCCCCAAACCCGTCATAATAAGCGCTTCGCCAACTGGTCCTGCAACTTGTCCCAATCCCGCCTGTCCACTCACGCCAATATTATGCAGGGCATGAAAAATACCCCACACCGTCCCAAACAGACCAATCAATGGCGCAATCGCTGCCGTCTTACCGAGGAAAGGTAATCCACGCTCACTGGCAAACAGGTAACG